>NC_008783.1:255000-555000 GCF_000015445.1 Bartonella bacilliformis KC583
GAAACCGAGTGATCTAGCCATGAGCAGGCTGAAGGTAAGGTAACACTTACTGGAGGGCCGAACCCGTATCTGTTGCAATAGATTGGGATGACTTGTGGCTAGGGGTGAAAGGCCAATCAAACTCGGAAATAGCTGGTTCTCCGCGAAATCTATTTAGGTAGAGCGTTAGTTGAATTCTCCAGGGGGTAGAGCACTGGATGGGCTAGGGGTCCTCACCGGATTACCAAACCTAACCAAACTCCGAATACCTGGAAGAACTGACTGGCAGACACACGGCGGGTGCTAACGTCCGTCGTGGAAAGGGCAACAACCCTAACCACCATCTAAGGTCCCCAAGTTATGGCTAAGTGGGAAAGGATGTGAGGATCCCAAAACAACCAGGATGTTGGCTTAGAAGCAGCCATCATTTAAAGAAAGCGTAACAGCTCACTGGTCTAAATAAGGGTCTTTGCGCCGAAAATGTAACGGGGCTAAAGCCATACACCGAAGCTGTGGATTTACTCTTATGAGTAAGTGGTAGCGGAGCGTTCCGTAAGCCTGTGAAGGGAGACTCGCGAGAGCTCCTGGAGGTATCGGAAGTGAGAATGCTGACATGAGTAACGATAAAGGGAGTGAGAGACTCCCTCGCCGAAAGTCCAAGGGTTCCTGCTTAAAGTTAATCTGAGCAGGGTGAGTCGGCCCCTAAGGCGAGGCCGAAAGGCGTAGTCGATGGGAACCACGTTAATATTCGTGGACCTGTGGGAAGTGACGGATTAGGAATATTGTAAGGTCTTATTGGATTGATCTTGCAGTAGAATAATCCCAGGAAATAGCTCCCACATATAGACCGTACCCGAAACCGACACAGGTGGACAGGTAGAGAATACCAAGGCGCTTGAGAGAACTACGTTGAAGGAACTCGGCAAATTGCACGCGTAACTTCGGAAGAAGCGTGACCCTTTAGCGGGCAACCGTTAGAGGGTGGCACAGACCAGGGGGTAGCGACTGTTTACCAAAAACACAGGGCTCTGCGAAGTCGCAAGACGATGTATAGGGTCTGACGCCTGCCCGGTGCTGGAAGGTTAAGAGGAGATGTGCAAGCATTGAATTGAAGCCCCAGTAAACGGCGGCCGTAACTATAACGGTCCTAAGGTAGCGAAATTCCTTGTCGGGTAAGTTCCGACCTGCACGAATGGCGTAACGACTTCCCCGCTGTCTCCAACGTAGACTCAGTGAAATTGAATTCCCCGTGAAGATGCGGGGTTCCTGCGGTTAGACGGAAAGACCCCGTGCACCTTTACTATAGCTTTACACTGGCATTTGTGTCGGCATGTGTAGGATAGGTGGTAGACTTTGAAGCAGGGGCGCTAGCCCTTGTGGAGTCATCCTTGAAATACCACCCTTACCGACATGGATGTCTAACTGCAGTCCGTTATCCGGATTCAAGACAGTGTATGGTGGGTAGTTTGACTGGGGCGGTCGCCTCCTAAAGAGTAACGGAGGCGCGCGAAGGTAGGCTCAGAACGGTCGGAAATCGTTTGTTGAGTGCAATGGCATAAGCCTGCCTGACTGTGAGACTGACAAGTCGAGCAGAGTCGAAAGACGGTCATAGTGATCCGGTGGTCCCGTGTGGAAGGGCCATCGCTCAACGGATAAAAGGTACGCCGGGGATAACAGGCTGATGACCCCCAAGAGTCCATATCGACGGGGTTGTTTGGCACCTCGATGTCGACTCATCGCATCCTGGGGCTGGAGCAGGTCCCAAGGGTATGGCTGTTCGCCATTTAAAGCGGTACGTGAGTTGGGTTCAGAACGTCGTGAGACAGTTCGGTCCCTATCTGCCGTGGGTGTAGGAATATTGACAGGATCTGTCCCTAGTACGAGAGGACCGGGATGGACGTATCTCTGGTGGACCTGTTGTGGCGCCAGCCGCATAGCAGGGTAGCTATATACGGACGGGATAACCGCTGAAGGCATCTAAGCGGGAAACCCACCTGAAAACGAGTATTCCCTTGAGAACCGTGGTAGACCACCACGTTGATAGGTCAGGCGTGGAAGTGTGGTAACACATGAAGCTTACTGATACTAATAGTTCGATTGGCTTGATCGTTCTCATTTCCTCTATTCATTCATGATGAAACACTCAATTAATGAATAAAACTAAAACTTAATAAAAGCACAAAACCAGTTTCTCAATTCTATGCCCTTTGCTGACTTGGTGGTTATGGCGGAACGCCTGCACCCGATCCCATCCCGAACTCGGCCGTGAAACGTTCCAGCGCTGATGGTACTTTGTCTTAAGGCACGGGAGAGTAAGTCGCTGCCAGGTCTGCTAAGGGCATAGAAACATCCTCACAATCTTCAAAAAATTCTGTCATTTTAAAAGAAGCCAATTTAAAAAAGACAAACAACAAAAAGAAGAAAAACACCCAAAATAGGGCCGTATCTTCTTCATGGCGCGGGGTGGAGCAGCCCGGTAGCTCGTCAGGCTCATAACCTGAAGGCCGCAGGTTCAAATCCTGCCCCCGCAACCAGTATCTCCATCTTCTCTCTTTATCTACTCCGCATACAGTTTCTCTCCTTCCTAACGCAAAAAGCATGAACAATGTTAGTGTTTAACATTGGCGTTCTGCTCCCCAAAACCAAGCCCCTACACCAAAACCAAGTCCCTACAAGGGTGTGTGCAGCTCTCTTTCATCAACATCTCAGCTTGTGGGGTACTTTCTCATTGTATAAATACTGAGTATAAATACTGATTTCCAGAAATTGTTGCTTGCATACCTAAAAGCAAAAGAAGCACCTTATTCTCTATTCTCTATTCTCTATTCTCTATTCTCTATTCTCTATTCTCTATTCTCTATTCTCTATTCTCTATTCTCTATTCTCTATTCTCTATTCTCTATTCTCTATTCTCTATTCTCTATTCTCTATTCTCTATTCTCTATTCTCTATTCTCTATTCTCTATTCTCTATTCTCTATTCTCTATTCTCTATTCTCTAATTGGCGCTTCACTGATTAAACACTGGTAACCGAAAAATTAAATTTTATATTTTATACTAGGGACGTAGCTTACCTTGAGCTCCGAAAACATCATTCATCATGACATTTTTCTGTCATTAGCTTTAGCTTTGTCTGCTGTCTCTGATTCATATGGATAGATGCGGTTATAAGAAATGCAACGCCCCTTGCGCGTAACTCTTCACATCCAGAATCCCTTATATAACTTTTGGGAAGTCTTTATTTATGGAACACATCTCCTTATGCTGTTTCCATTAATCTAAATGCTTATGATACTATCTTATAATATTATTATAATACTAATTGTATCATTAGAATCTTTCAATTTTTGACTATTCTCTCCCTCTACTTCTGTAACAGGAACTTCAAGATTCGCTAGGAGAAAGATTTTTATGCAGAAGAATACTAGAGAGTTTAAGCATTGACATGAAGAATAAGGCAAAAGGCAAGAAGTTGCAGTTTTTTATTTTTCTAAAAAACACGCGGAAGAGGCGTAATAAGGGGGTAAGAGACTGAAAGATATAGAATACAAAACCGATAATAAAGACAAAAAAAGAACACAAAAGAGACATTATCTGATTGACAATTATGGCCGAAATGTGTACTGATTAATCCGTAATCAGGATCCTTCAATGGGATCCTTCAATGGGATCCTTCAATGGGATCCTTCAATGGGATCCTTCAATGGGATCCTTCAATGGGATCCTTCAATGGGATCCTTCAATGGGATCCTTTGTAAATTTAATTATTTATGGAGGAATTTATCTCATGAAACGTATCGTTCTCGTTGCAGCTTTATGTTCTGCTTTGTCTTCAGTAATAGTACCAGTAACCGCTAATGCACTGCCGGTGGGGGGTGGTTGGGGTACTGTGAGGGATAAAGTAGTGGGTGCACTTGTAACAGAAGGTAATTTGGGAGAAGGAGGGAGAGCCATTCTTGAAAAAATTGTTGTTCCTAGTAGAAAAAACCTGTTTGAATACAAAGATAAAGCGTTTGAAATTCAAGAACGCTATCGTAGTATTATTTCCGCTCTTGGGTTGAGGGTTAGTTGTGGGTTGTTAAACCCGGACAGATATAGTGGCCAAAGATGGATGTCATGCGAGTTTAAGTAATTGTGAAGCGTCGTTATAATAAAAGAGGCTCTTGGAAAAGCAAGAGTCCTGCTGCGCGAGATTCGCAGTCTCATGAAGAAACACCATTGTGTTAGCAGCTGAGGTTTAGGGAAAACAGAGTGAGTTAGATTTATCTTCTGTTTTTCCTTACTGAATTTTCATAAGTGTGTTATAATTAAGAATAAGGATAGCTTATGGAAATAATTATAAATGTACATTTATTGGCACGATATTTTGATCTTTAGTCAAGAAGTTTTTCTACAGCACATAAAGTAAAATAAGCTGTTTGCGGTCCTATATCTTGGTATTCTTAACCTCATTGAAAATACTGAAGTAAGTGAAGAGTATGCTCTTTCGACTTATGCGCTTGTAAAAGCATAAATATTCCAGGCATGTGCATAGAGCGTATTGTCTCTGAAATAGCCCCGTAACCCCTGATACAGCACTAAGGTTAGCTTGTTGTTGGTATTACAGCCGATTTGTCTTAACACGCAAGCTCGCTTATGATGTTAATGTGTTGCAAGCGGAAAAAGCAGAAGAATTTGCCAAAATAGACAAATAATGCATGGCTTAACCCGTTGCATGACAAGCCCTACTGTTTAGGATATGGTTTGGATCAAAAAATGCTTAGCGATTGTCGTGCTAAGGCTAAATGTTTAAGCGATAAGACTTTCCAACGAGATATTAAATTGTTGGTGCAAGTTTTTAATCATGCGTAGTGTTAATTTTCTTTTGCCACTTAATATTTCATAAACACGGTTTAAGTGACCAATCGCAGGAACTAAGTCTTGAGCGCTTAAGTTCATTTGTTCCATTCTAAATTTAATAACCTCAATTGGATAGGGAGGAGAAACTGGATAATGCTCAGTCTCGTAAGCTTCGATTAACAAAACAAGTATCTCCATTTTATCAAACTCTTCTGTATGAACTTCGGGTGGATTGTCAAACAGTGCAGAGACAATTTCTAAAGCTTCTTGGTAATCTTCTTCAGTACGAATAGGTTTGATGTTCATTTCTTGAACTCCTTTAATTCTATAATATTGGCATCAATAGTATCGTACTGCTTATGCGTGCCTATGAATTTTATATAAAGCCATCCCGCTGGATAAAAGATTGATACAATTAAACGATACTCATTGCCTTTAATATTAAAAACGACGCGATTATTTTTGAGTATGCTTGCATTTTTATATTTTTCTTTAATATCATGAGGAGAGCGCCACTGCGCATTTTTAGCTTCATCTACCCACGCTTTTAATGGTTGCTCAGCATCAGGATATTGCATCCAAAAAGATTGAAGTACGGATTTTAATAATCTTCACCGATTTATCCTGACTTTTATGCAAAATAGTCCCAAATTGGTTAAATCAAGGAATTTCGGAATTTAATATACTCATCACCATGAAAAACAAGCTTTTACGATGCCAAAATAAATGTATTTTTCAGAAAAAAGCGGTGATTTTTTAAAAGGTAATGCCGAAGGGATTATGTCTTTACTGACAATGAAGTAAGGATTGAGCATGAGGGAAGTAAGGATTGAGCATGAGGAGCGTTACCAAGATTTATTTGGTAAAAGAGTTAATTATTGCTTTGCATTCTACTCTGAAAGATCAATCTTGATAAAATTTGCAGAGGCAAATTGGAAAATCCTATTCCCTCACCTTTAAAAAAGATCAATAAAATCAATGCATTAAACATTTAAAAAGCAAGGTGGTGCCCAGACGCGGATTCGAACCACGGACACGCGGATTTTCAGTCCGCTGCTCTACCAACTGAGCTATCTGGGCACGTTTTAATAAACACATGAGATGTGTGCGGTTATAACATTAAAATTCTTGCTGTCTAGCCGTCAAAATAAAAATAACCGATTTTTTATAAGTTTATTTTGATATTCTGGACAGTATTTTGTGAAATTAATCTGATAAATATTATGTGACATACCAATTATTGTAGTTGGAATACTGCTTTTTATGATGAGAAGACAAAAAATTCATTGAGAAGCATGATTGATTGAAATGTTTTTCACAATGATTTTTGTATTTTCAATAAATAAAAACGCTTTTTGCGTCCACGTCAAGAATTGATTAGCATAATGTTCTTCAGTGATCGATGTTGCCTTCATGAAAGGAAAGTTATCTGAAAAGGTAGAATAGCAATGATATTGAAGAAACCTGAGCGTCGTCCAAATAATCCTAACTTTTCTTCAGGTCCTTGTAAAAAGAGACCTGGCTGGACTGTTGAAGTTTTGAGAAATGCAATTATTGGGCGTTCGCATCGCACAAAAGTGGGACAATTAAAGCTTGCGGAAGCAATCGATTCAACGCGTGACGTTCTTGAAGTTCCTTCTGATTATCGTATCGGTATCGTTCCTGCTTCAGATACAGGAGCTGTTGAGATGGCTCTGTGGTCTTTATTAGGAGAACGGGGGGTTGATATGGTAGCATGGGAAAGTTTCGGTTTAGATTGGATTACCGATGTTGTTAAGCAATTAAAACTTTCTGATGTGCGTCAGTTAAAAGCTCCTTATGGTGAATTGCCCGATTTAGCACAAATTGATTTTGATCGTGATGTTGTGTTTACCTGGAATGGGACAACTTCTGGTGTACGTGTTCCTAACGCGTCTTTCATTCCAGAAAAGCGTGCAGGATTGACGATTTGTGATGCGACATCAGCGATTTTTGCACAAAATGTTGATTTTTCAAAATTGGATGTTGTTACTTTTTCATGGCAAAAAGTTTTAGGTGGTGAAGCAGCGCATGGTATGTTGATTTTAAGTCCTCGTGCTGTTGAGCGCCTTGAACAATACGTTCCCGTTTGGCCTTTGCCAAAAATTTTTCGTATGACACGAGATGGAAAATTAAATGAAGGTATTTTTAATGGAGAGACGATTAATACGCCTTCTTTACTTTGTGTAGAAGATTATCTTGATGCTTTGAAATGGGCAAAATCATTGGGTGGTTTGCAGGCATTAGTGGCACGAGCTGATAAAAATTTTGCTATTCTTGATAATTTTGTTCATAGAACACCTTGGTTAGAGCATTTAGCGAAGATTCCACAAACACGTTCTAATACATCTGTTTGTTTAGTCATTGTGGATCCAGTAATTACTGCTTTGGATACTGAAACTCAGGCCTCTTTTGTGAAGGCAATTGTAGCTCGTCTTGATAAAGAAGGTGCTGCTTATGATATTGGTGCTCATCGAAATGCTCCCCCAGGGTTTCGCATTTGGGTTGGAGCAACGATTGAAGCTTTTGATCTTGAATTATTAACAGAATGGTTAGAGTGGGCATTTCAGGTTGAAAAGGCACATCTTTAATAATTTTTAGCGGTTTTATTGTATATTTTCAATTAATTAGTGAGTCATGAAATTCCCTTAACACATATATTAACACACACTCACATCTTCTCTGTTTTGAAAAACATAGAGAATATTGTCAGTTAAATTTATTTTAGTCATGATCTGTTGCTCTTCAAGCCCCAATTCTTCAAGCCCTAATTATTGATCGAGCATATAACTATTGGTGTGATTAGCTTAGCCGAAATAATTAATGAAGTAAGCTCCAACATAGGAGAAAGGCAATGAAAGACAAACTATATGATGAGATAATGGCTGAAGTGTTTCGCAACGATCCAGCTTATGCAGTTGAGTTGTTAAAAGACATTCTCGAAGATGGAGAACCGGCGGAATTACTAATCGCACTTCGCCAAATGGCTAAAGCGTTTGGTGGTGTACGGAATGGTAGCTAAGTTGCCTGAATTAAATCCTAATCAGCTTTATCGCACTTTTTCGGAGAAAGGCAACCCAGAAATCAAGAGCCTATCTGCAATTTTGCGAGTTATGGGTTTTTGTCTCGCCGTGCAACCTCTTGCAACTCATCACTAATGCATTACCCTCGTTACATGTAAAATATATTCAAAACTCTATTGAACATATTGAGATATGTTTGATTATAGATAAATAGGCCTCTCTTCTTTTTGGTAAAAAAGTCAGAAGAAACTTCTCCATCTTGTAAATCTTTGGATGACATAAAAACGTGGTACTAAATAGTATAGTACTATACTATACTGTATCCAAAGGTACCTTTTGGTATCGTATCTTATATAACGAGGAATTAAATGCCTGTTATTTCATTTGCTAATTCAAAAGTGAACGCCTGCTATAATTATAGCTCGATCAAGCCAATCCTATCATTAGATTTCAATTTTTGACTATTGTTGCCACTCTATTGATTAAGAACAAGGAAATACAAACCGAAAAACAATATAAAGATAATTCGAGATGTTTTTTTAGGTATATGTGTGGACTTAACAACCAATTTCTCCCCCCATTGAATGAATTCATTTGCTATAAAATCCACACATTTGACGCATTATTAATGACTAAAATTTTGATTTAATTTTTTAAAATCCCTTATCCGCATCTCTGAAGACAGGTTTGTCTCCAAAAAACTTTTCTAATTTCTCTTTCACTTTTTCCGCAAGAAACAACAGCAAACGCAACCATACACAACAAAATAATTTTTTTCATTTTCCCCTCTGTTTATTCCCCCCAAAAATGGGATTTTAATTGAAACTTTTTTCTATCTTAAAATTCGTACATTATCGACACCAAAAATTAATGTAAACAACTGCAATCTTATGATGTTTTGTTTGTGAAATTCTCAATATCTGTTTGGTATTCATTGTTTAAATGATCTTCATTTTTACCAGGTTGAGCTGTCTTTTTTGAACGGAGCTGCCTCTTCAATCGAAAATGAGTAGAAAGAGAAATCCCTGTTTTTTGTTTGACAATTGTAGATGAGAAACCTTGTTTAATGAGCTCCAATGCCAATTCTGCTTTTGGATGAGGCTTCCGTCCGAATTTTATACCCTTATCCATTGCAGCATCGCGACCTTCATTCGTGCGTTCTAAAATACGTGCACGCTCAGCTTCTGCTACAGCAGCAAGAATCTGAATAACCATTTTCCCTGCTGTTCCTTCCGTGCTGAGACCGTTTTCTAAAAAACGAACGACAATTCCTTTCTTGTAACAATCGTCAATAATATGGATCATATCAGAGGTATTCCGTCCTAATCGATCCATTTTTGTACAAACAATAACATCGCCTTTTTCTGCTCGCCCCAACAAACGCTGTAACCCTTCACGTTTATCTGTTGATCCTGACATAATATCAGAAAAAATACGGTCTTCTCGTACACCAACCTTTTTGAGGGCAGCAATCTGAAGCGTTAATTTTTGCTGGTTGGTTGAAACCCTCGCGTAGCCGAGTAATGCCATTTTTATACCAAAAGTCGTTTTTGACATAGGCTATATGTCATAATGCAAAAAGAATGATTTATGATATAGTTTTATCTTCATTTTTTAACTATGTCAAATCTTACAATTTATGACATAGTCAAACAAACAGTTTTTATGGCTCTTAAAAAGTAATTGAATTTTACATTACTTTTCCATATACTCAATAAATACATTTATAGTAAGAGGATTTTTCTATGCCTTCATTAACTGTTACAGCAAAAGGACAAGTCACACTGAAGCGGGATTTACTACAGCATCTTGGGATTAAACCAGGGGAACGGATCAACTTTGATAAGTTGCCTGGCGGTGAACTTCGCATAAAGGCAGCACAATCTGTTGGCACAATTGATAATTTCATCGGACGATTTGCTGGTAAGGTAAAAAAACCACTAACCGTTGCAGAAATGAATGAAATTGCTGCTTCTGGTTGGGCGGGTGAAAAATGAAGATTTCGGTAGATACGAACGTTTTAGTCCGCGCTGTTTTACAAGACGATCAAAAGCAGGGCAGGGTGGCAAGCAAGATCTTAAAAGAAGCTTCGCTAATAGCTATTTCTTTGTCTTGTCTATGTGAACTTGTTTGGATACTACGCCGAGGTGCAAAATTATCAAAAGAAGATGTAGCTGCGATGTTACGTGATCTGCTAACAACCAATAATATAGTAATGAATCGACCCGCTGTTGAAGCAGGAATTGCCATCCTTGAAGCGGGTGGAGATTTTGCTGATGGGATCATGGCCTATGAAGGTAATTGGCTAGGCGGTGAAACTTTTGTTTCATTTGATAAACAAGCGATCGATCTGTTAACGCAAAAAGGGCAGGTTGCAAAACTCCTGTCCTAACGAATAAGCTAAGGCCGCAGCGCTACCATTGGATGGCTTTTGTTTTTCCTTTACGCGTCCCTTAATCAATAGAGTGGCAACAATAGTCAAAAATTGAAATCTAATGATAGGATTGGCTTGATCGAGCTATAATTATAGCAGGCGTTCACTTTTGAATTAGCAAATGAAATAACAGGCATTTAATTCCTCGTTATATAAGATACGATACCAAAAGGTACCTTTGGATACAGTATAGTATAGTACTATACTATTTAGTACCACGTTTTTATGTCATCCAAAGATTTACAAGATGGAGAAGTTTCTTCTGACTTTTTTACCAAAAAGAAGAGAGGCCTATTTATCTATAATCAAACATATCTCAATATGTTCAATAGAGTTTTGAATATATTTTATATATGACAAAGGAAGAGAATTAGCGATGAGTTGCAAGGGGTTGCACAGCGAGACGAAGACCCATAACTCGCAAAATTGCAGATAGGCTCTTAATTTCTGGATTGCCTTTCTCCGAAAGAGTGCGGTAGAGCTGATTAGCATTTAATTCAGCTGATTTAGCTACATTTCGCACACCACCAAACGCTTTAGCCATTTGGCGAAGGGCGATCAGTAATTCCGCTGGTTCTCCATCTTCGAGGATGTCGTTTAACAACTCAACGGCATAAGCTGGATCATTGCGAAACACTTCAGCCATTACCTCATCATATGGTTTGTCTTTCATTGTTTTTCTCCTATGTTGGAGCTTACTTCATTAATTATTTCGGCTAAGCCAGTCACGCCAGTAATTACATGCTCGATCTATATCGGCCTCTTGTTTTCGCTTATCGCCGGCGCAAAGCAGCAAAACAACAGCAAGGTCTGCTTTGGCGTAATAGACTCGATATCCAGGTCCTACATCGATCCGTAATTCCCAAATGCCTTCACGTAGAGGCTTATGGTCACCAAAATTTCCTAACTCGACACGCATGATGCGGCGGTCAATGGCAATTCTGGCTTTGATATCACGTACTTCACTATGCCAATCGGCGAAAATATTGCGGCCAGTTTTGTCGATATAGTATTTTATCTCTATCATGAAGTATATTATCGTTTATAAACGAAAAGTCAAGTAACAATTCTCAAAATCCAACTGAATCATTGCGCACAATGATCTTGTTCTTCAGGAGGAAAGTGCATTATTATTACAACAAAAAGGCAGGTTGCAAAACTCCTGTCCTAACGAATAAGCTAAGGCCGCGGCGCTACCATTGGATGGTTTTTGTTTTTCCTTTACGCGGTCCTTAATCAATGGAGCGGCAACAATAGTCAAAAATTGAACTCTAATGATAGAATTAGTATAATAAGCCTCTATCTTGATAAAGACAGTATAAGGATGTGTTTTCTATGAATAAAAAACCCCCCAAAAGCTACATGAGCGAGGAAGAACGCGAAAAATTGAAAGCAAGGGGTATCTCTCCAAGTGACATTTATGTTTTTGAATCACGAGCAGCCGATAAAGCCAATGACGAAAAGACCTCGTGGGAATGGCTAGCTATGGGGGAACTTCCAGCCCATGCGCTTTTAGGTCTTAAAAAAAGATGTGGTGCACAATTCATTCGTGATATGGGCTTTCCAACCAAAAAGGCTGATGCTGAATATGGACCAGATTGGCTTGATAGAGATATAATTATAGCGGGCGTTCACTTTTGATTGGAAAATTAGCTAAATTCATAGCCCAAGAATATACGTTAATGGAAATGAATGTTGAGACTGTCGAAGTCAGAGCGTTACACGAGTTGCGGACTGATTTCTGTAATCATGTTTTATCGATTGGGCAGAGTGGCGATTTGTCGTTAATTATTGAAGCGGAATATAACATTATTATAGAGGATTTGAAGCGATATGCTAACAGTCCAGGAATGATTAGTAGCCTGGAAACGGCATTAATTGAGATAAACTCTATCAAAAAGCACACGAAAAAGATGTATCGCTGTAAGAGCGTTTTGAATTAACAAATGAAATAACAGGCATTTAATTTCTCGTTATATATGGTACTAAAAGGTACTATACTATATAGTACTATACAGTATCCAAAGGTACCTTGTATGTACTCAATCTCTAGAGAACGTTAGGATACTAGGAAAATTATTGTTATTTGTTGATGCTCTGGCTTGTGGTCAATGCAGGTCGGTCACTACGGCGCTCAATGGGTTGCGCGTTCCCTTCCCTTTCTCCACTGCGCACTGCGCGTCGCTTAATCAATAGAGGACACAGTGTATCCAGACGTCGAAAAAATGGTTTGCCTTATGACGAGGCACGCCAAGCACTGGCATCACATTTTACACGGTTAAGCAATTTGGATAAATCTCGCTTAATGACAGCTGAAAAATCTATTATCGATGCACGCAAAAAATATGAAAATGGCTCGAAAACTTTATGAAAAAATGCAAGATAAAGTTCTCGATGTATCTCTTTCACATGATAAAAGTGATCGTTATAAGAGCTTTATTTAGTAATGCCCTGCCCTTGTTCAAAAGCATTCATAAGCACTTCTAAAAATGCGCCATGGTGGTAACGGTTTTGTTTTGCCATAGTACGAAAACGATTAAGAATAGCTGTACTAGTTTTGATATTGATTTGTGCATCATCTGATTGCTCACGGCTTGGAAATGCAACCATCTTGTCAATCTTTTTGCGTTCTGTAATATTTGATGTAGGATTTTTGGGTTTGAACTCATCGAGTGCTGCAAAATCTAAAGGTTTTCTTTCACTATTCATTATACAGATTCCTCTTTGTTTTGATTTGCTTTCAATTTAGTAACAACCTCTGCTGTAAATAATTCAATGTTATCGATAGCTGCTTTGAGGTTATTAACTTCTTTGGGATTGAGGTTCCGATGGGAACCACCAGTTGAAAAAATTGCCGAGAATGCATCTCGTTCATGGATCTCTGTTTCAAAGGTATCAATTTGAGGATTTTCCTTAAATTGATAGGATACAAAGCGAGAAGTTCGTGATTTTGCAATGACTTTAGATTGAGTAAATAGTACAGCATAAAAAATCGGCCGGCGCACAGCTTTCATATCTCGATGAATTTTTTTTATAATTTCAATGGCGGTTTCAGCATCTTGTTGTTGTTCTTTCATCGGAATGATAACTAAATCAGACTGGCTGATAGCATAACTCGTTAAACGAGATGCTGTCCCTTCCAAATCGACAATTACAAATGGATCACGAGCAGCAGCAGTTTCAATTTCATCTAAAATAGTCTTTTCTGACTCATTGGTAATAACCGTAAGATTTTCTGGTTTCCCTGGTAATTGAGACCATGTGCTCAAGGGATGACGAGGATCAGCGTCAATGATAGTAACAGGTTTAGTATTAGCAAGCTCACAAGCAAGCAACAAAGCAGAAGTTGTTTTACCACTTCCCCCTTTTGAATTAGCAAATGAAATAACAGGCATTTAATTCCTCGTTATATAAGGTATAGTACCAAAAGATACTATATAGTATAGTACTATACTGTACTAATTAGTACTCTACAGTATCTAAAGGTATCTTTTAGCACGCGACGCGAAGAAGAAGAGAGGGAGGGGAACGCGTAACCCGTTGAGCGCCTTAGTGACCACGCATTGACCGCAAGCCAAAGCGTTGAAGAAAATAACAATTTTCTATGACCGGAGTTGTCCATTAAGACGCTTTGCGTCCTGGGTCAATTTTTACTTAACGGCTTTAGTTATTAAGCCGGCTGTGGAATATTGTTAGCCGTAGAGTATTATTCATATAATGACATTAAGTATAGAGAATAGTCTAAGGACGACCGCGTTTTTCAAACCATTTGCGGCAAAAACCGAGAAATGCTTTATCTGGATTACGTGGCGCATCAAAACCACCATCAACCATCCAGTTTCGCCATTCTTGCTCTAAGTAATATACGTCCCATCCGGGAGCTACAATTCTGGCTTCTTGCATTGTATCTGCATTGAGATCACTAGGAACAGATTGCTGTATAAGAGATTTTTCTGGCATTGTACCCCGATTAACGAACATCACTACATCGGTTTCGGTGTTAAAGTTTATATGATAGTCAGGTAGATAATCGTGCTTTGTTAAATGTCTGATGATATGGCGAAACTTCTTTTCAGAACTTTAGGTAAATTTTCTTTAGTTGCTGTATATATTTTAAAGATTATTGTATGTAAATTTATGAGCTATCAAATATTAGAAAAGATAAGGATTTAAAGATTTAAACTTTCCTTTCTTATAATAAAAATGACTGATATATAAATAAAAATATATTTTATAGTGTGATGTAATTATCAAGAAATTTTGAGCTGAATAATATGAAAATTAGAAAAATCTAAAATGAAGAATCACACTTGCTAAGAGGTTTCACTATAAGGAACCGTTTATTTTTAAATGTTAGCGTTATTTTGCCAAACACGATGGAGAAAATTATGGCCAATGTAGTAGTTGTCGGTACACAGTGGGGCGATGAGGGCAAAGGTAAAATCGTCGATTGGTTATCAGAGCAGGCAGACGTTGTAGTCAGATATCAAGGGGGGCACAATGCAGGTCACACATTGGTTATTAACGGAATTAGTTATAAATTGTCACTTTTGCCATCTGGTGTAGTTCGTGGAAAGTTATCAGTTATTGGTAATGGTGTTGTGGTTGATCCTCATCATTTTGTTTCAGAGTTAAAAAAACTACGTGATCAAGGTGTAGAGATTACACCCAAAGTTTTGCGTGTTGCTGAAAATGCTTCTTTAATTCTTTCTGTGCATCGTGATCTTGATGCTGCTCGGGAAAATGGTATTTCGGGTCTGACAATTGGAACGACAAAGCGTGGTATTGGTCCTGCTTATGAAGATAAGGTCGGTCGTCGCTCTATTCGTATGATAGATTTAGCAGAAACTAATACGCTTATGGCTAAGATTGAACGTCTTTTGAGACATCATAATGCTTTGCGTCGCGGTATGGGCATTGCAGAAATTGATCCAAAAACGCTCTATGATGAATTGATGCAAGTCGCAGATGAAATTTTGCCTTTTATGGATTGTACATGGCGCCTTTTGGATGAAAGACATCGAATGGGACAGCGTATTCTTTTTGAAGGAGCGCAAGGCGCATCTTTGGATAATGATTTTGGGACTTATCCTTATGTAACATCATCTAACACAGTTTCTGGGCAAGCTTTTATTGGTTCAGGTATGGGGCCTGGTTCGGTTCATTATGTTTTGGGTATTGCAAAGGCTTATACAACACGTGTAGGAGAAGGGCCGTTTCCAACAGAACAGGTGAATGATGTTGGCGAATTTTTGGGGATGCGTGGGAATGAATTTGGCGTTGTGACAGGGCGAAAACGTCGATGTGGTTGGTTTGATGCTGTTTTAGTTCGTCAGATGGTAAAAATTTGTAGTGTTCGTGGTATTGCACTGACAAAACTTGATGTTTTAGATGGTTTAGATGAAATTAAGATTTGTATTGGCTATGAAATAGATGGTAGAAAGATTGACTATCTGCCGTCTTGTATAGAGGAACAAGCTCGTGTAAAGCCAATCTACGAAACATTAGAGGGCTGGAAAGAAGCAACAGCATGCACGTTGAATTGGGAAGAATTACCGGTGCAGGCTATCAAATATGTGCGCCGTATTGAAGAGTTGATCGGTGTACCAATTGCTTTATTGTCAACCAGTCCTGAGCGTGAAGATACAATCTTTATCATTGATCCCTTTGCAGATTAATTTTTGTTTTTACACTTCGATGTTGGGTTGAATTTTTTCTGTTTTTTAGTGAGCGTATTATTATAGCTTGAGGAATAGGAAACAGAGAGGCAATAAGTACATATTCACTTCAACGACTAACAGAGTTAGTATTCATTATTGAATGGTAGAAACTGGAAAATTATGAGAAGAGTGAAATAAGACACTGAGAGTGTTTTAATCTTTGTAAATTGAAAATTTCCCCCTTAAGTTTGAGAAAGACTATATAAAATATGGTGGATTTCGTTGGAATTTTAAAAAAGACGATTGATGCGCAAAATAATGTTACGCCCCAAGTGCGTAAACAAGTTTATGAACGGGCGATTGAAACATTAGAACATAAACTTGTAGAAGCAAACATGCCAGAAACAGTGATAGATGCGCAAAGGCAGGCTTTGCAAAGTGCTATTTCTGTTGTTGAAGAAGAATATTTGGCGGTTGAAAAGGAGTTACTTTCTTCAGTTATTGGGTGGAAATTTACAAATGAATTTGATGATCATAAACGAACACCAAGCACCGCATTCTTAAAATCTAAGGTGATGTCGGTTTTTGTTACAAAACAACAACACTCATTTGTTACTGAATCGATAAAAAATGAAATATTGAACAAATCTTCAAAAATATTGAGTATACCAGATGCTGAGCTTGTCAATATGGATAGTTTTTTTGCTTCTGAGCATAAGATAAATCAGAATATTGAGAAAAAGAAGTCCAAAAACGATGCAATTTCTTCTGCGCAGGTAGATAATTTTCATATTATTTCGCATATTTTTGCTCAGGCTTTGCAGCGTGCTAATCGGGCATCTGTACGAAAGCGTATTGTGATAGGTGTTTGTGTCTTTGTTAGTTTTTGTTTTGTATTCATAAGTGCTTTTTTTGTTGGTAAACGCGTGTTTGTATCAAGTGATCATCAATTACAAGAGGATGATACTTACGTTCCTAATCTATCATCGACAGTAGTCCAGGCTAACCCAAAATTAACGCAACGTTTATTGGAGGATGGGAGTGAAATTAATGTTGGTCCAGTTGAGGAAGAGGAAGCTCAAGGTGAAAAAGGAACCTCAACAGTTGTTGCTAACGATATAAACTCGATGAAACATGCAGGTGAAGTTGTATTTTATCAATCCCGTACAGATTATGATGCAGAAAAGGTGGCAACAGGAAGTGCGTTGTGGTCACTTGTAAAGGAAACTTCTGTTAATGGTCAGTCAGAAGAATTAGCTATACGAGGTGATATAAAGATTCCAGATGAGGGATTGTCATTACGGTTAACCCTACGTCGTAATACCGATCTGTCTTTACCTGCAGCCTATATTATGGATCTTATTTTTATCACTTCTGATAAATTTTCAGGTCAAGCAATCAGTGATATTAAAACTTTAACTTTTAAGGCAAGTGAACAATCTGTCGGTCAGGCTTTAACAAGGACTGTTGTTGCTAAGATTGATGATGATTTTTTTCTTGTTGCATTAAGTGGTCATTATCCGTTTCTTAACCGAAATCTACAACTAATACGTGAATTAGATTGGATACGTTTGGTGATGAATGATAAAAACGGTCGTGTGAACGAATTAACCTTTGCAAAAGGGGAGACAGGAGAAGCTATCTTTAATCAGGTTATTGGACAATGGCTTGCGCAAACAAATAAATCAACAGCTTCTGAATCAACAAAGAAAAATGCTGATATAGATGGGATGAAAAGCAGTAAATTTACAGATACAGACCCTCTATAAACTAAATTTAAGGCTTAAGTTTATAGAGGAGGCTTTAATTCTGGTTAATTTTAAGAAATGTGCAAACAATGCTGAATTTGTGCTTGTTTTTGAGATAAAGCGGAAGCTCTAACAAAATCTTGCACTTTTTCAAATGCGCGCATTTCAATTTGTCTTACACGTTCACGGCTGATGTTAAATTCACTCGAGAGTTCTTCTAGAGTTAACACTTCATCACTCAAACGACGCGCTTCAAATATGCGTTTTTCACGTTCATTAAGATTAGCCATAGCGTGTATTAACAGGGAACGCCGATTTTCTAATTCGTCTTTCTCAATTAAAACTTGTTCCTGGCTGCTTGCTTCATCAACCAAACAATCTTGCCATTCGCTATGCTCATCTTCATTTGTACGAAGAGGAGCATTGAGAGAAGTATCTCCACTAAGTCGATGATTCATTGACACGACTTCATCTTCTGTGACATTTAATCGAGTTGCAATCTCTTTGACTTGTTCTGTATTAAGCTCACCATTATCTAAGGCTTGAAGTTTACTTTTTAGTTTACGCAGATTGAAGAACAAGCGCTTTTGATTAGTCGTTGTCCCGATTTTTACTAAACTCCAAGACCGTAAAACATATTCCTGGATTGATGCTTTAATCCACCACATTGCATAGGTTGCAAGGCGAAATCCACGCTCTGGTTCAAAACGTTTAACAGCTTGCATCAGCCCAATATTACCTTCTGAAATAACCTCCCCCATAGGTAAACCATAACCTCGATATCCTATTGCAATTTTTGCCACGAGGCGTAAATGACTGGTTACCAACTTATGTGCAGCTTTCAGGTCGTTGTGCTCATTGTAGCGTTTCACTAACATATATTCTTCTTTTGGTTCAAGTATTGGGAAACGACGTATCTCTTCCAAGTAACGACTCAAACCTCCATCATTTGCAGCGATTGATGGTAAACTTATATGGGCCATATAGCACCCTCCTTTCATACGAATCCCCTCATAAGGCGAATTCTACTTCCAGATATTATATAAACATCTTTCATTGCATTTACATTACCATAATTTATAATTTTGTTCAAAAAGAATACTTTATCGTAAAATTACGGCATCATTAATAATTTGTATTAAGTTTTTTAAAATGATTGATAAGTTCTGCCATATCTTGGGGGAGTGGTGCAGAAAAGGACATGATGTTCCCTTTTGCAGGGTGCTCAAAGGTAAGACTAGCTGCGTGAAGTGCTTGTCTGTTGAAAAGATCAATGGCTTCTTTAATTGTAGAATCAAATCTATTTGATTTTGTTTTAAAAGCATTTCCATAGACTGTATCGCCTACAAGTGGATGTCCAATATGAGCCATATGAACGCGGATTTGGTGTGTCCGTCCAGTTTCTAAACGACACTCCAAAAGGCTCGCGAAAGGTATTTTGTCTGCACAAGTTTGATATTTTTCAATGACAGAAAAATGCGTAACGGCATGGCGTGCATAAATATTGTGGCTATGAATGACGGCTTGCTTTGTTCGGTCATAGCGTGCGCGGCCAAGGGAGGCAGTAATGACCCCAATATTGCGATTAGGGGAACCCCAAATCAAGGCATGATAACGCCGATCTAATACACCAGTACGTCCATGATCAGAAAATTGAGCACTGAGTCCTTTATGAGCAAGGTCATTTTTAGCAACTACTATGACGCCGCTTGTATTTTTGTCAAGACGATGAACAATGCCAGGGCGTCTAACACCACCGATGCCAGATAAACTATCACCACAGTGATAAATAAGAGCGTTGACCAAAGTTCCCGTCCAATTGCCGTGGCCCGGATGTACAACAAGTCCTGCTGGTTTATTAACAACAATGATATGATCATCTTCAAATAAGATATGAAGGGGGATGGCTTCACCCTCTGGGTAGGCATTGTTGAGTGTAGGTATTGTTAATTCAATTGTTTGATTAGATTTTATTTTTGTTTTCGGTTCCGTTACTAATTTGCCATCAATTTTAAGATAACCCTCTCGGATTAAGGTTTGTAAACGTGAACGCGAGAGTTCATTTTGATAATGTTTGGCAAGCCATTGATCAATTCGTTGTCCAAGAGCATCCTCATCTGTTATCTGCTGTGTCACGACGCGACCCTATTGTTCAGATTTTATGTATAAAATTTTACCAATATGAAACTGCTTTAGT
Source organism: Bartonella bacilliformis KC583 (assembly GCF_000015445.1). Taxonomy (NCBI): domain Bacteria; kingdom Pseudomonadati; phylum Pseudomonadota; class Alphaproteobacteria; order Hyphomicrobiales; family Bartonellaceae; genus Bartonella; species Bartonella bacilliformis. Next base: position 274,899 of record NC_008783.1, read on the forward strand.
ATCCAGAAATTCCTCAATTCCCCATCGTCCACCTTCACGAGCCCGTCCGGAAAATTTAACTCCTCCAAAATAACTTCCATCAGGTAAATTACATCCATTAATTTCTATCATACCAGAACGCAACTGTGTGGCAATACGTCGACATTTTTCTCGGTTCTGTGATTGTATATAATTTGTGAGGCCATATTCTGTATCATTAGCCAAGGCTACAGCTTCATCTTCTGTTCTAAAAGGAAGTATTGAGAGAACTGGACCAAATACTTCTTCTCGGAAAATGCGCATATTCGGTTTCACATCGGAAAAAATTGTTGGGCGCACGTAATAACCGCGTTTCATTCCCTTGGGTAAACCTATTCCACCTGTAACAAGAGTTGCACCTTCGTCGATTCCGGATTGGATGAGGGCTTGGATATTATCATACTGCTTTTTTGAAACTACGGGGCCAATGTGATCTCCTGTTTGATGGTTTGGGCCCACTTTTGTATTTTCGGCAATATGTTGTGCTGTTCTTATAGCTTTATCGTAAATTGAGTGTTCCACAAGCATACGTGTTGGTGCATTACAACTTTGCCCGCTATTATAGAAACAATGCTGGATACCACGTTGTACTGCATTGGCATCTGCATCAGCAAAGATAAGATTGGCTCCTTTCCCTCCCAATTCTAGACAGACTCGTTTTAGAGTATTACTAGCGTTCTTAGAAATAGCCTTTCCTGCTTGGGTTGAACCAGTAAAGCTGATCATTTCTAAATCTGGGTGAGAGGATAGGTAAGAGCCTACATGAACTCCATCACCATTGATGAGATTAAAAATACCAGCGGGGAGAGCAACTTCATCTATAATTTCAGCAAAGATCATGGCAGATAAAGGAGAAAATTCAGAAGGTTTTAAGACCATAGTACAACCCGCCAATAAGGCAGGGATCACTTTAAGAGTTATTTGGTGTATGGGCCAATTCCATGGTGTGATTAATCCTACAACACCTATAGGGTCATATTGAAGGATTGCGTGCTCGTTTTTCTCTATTAAAGCCTCTTGGAAAGAAAAATTTTTAAACGCTGTGATAAAATTTCGAATATTCTGAATACCAGATGTCGCCTGTGCATTACGCGCCATATCAATAGGTGCTCCCATTTCCATTGAAATAGCTTTTGCCATATCTTCCAGGCGTCTTTCATAGATTTTTAAAATCTTTTCAACAAAAGCAAGACGCTGACTCGGTGTAGTTGTTTTCCAGCTTTGAAAAGCTTTTTTAGCAGCTGTAATTGCTTTATCGGCATCTTTAATGCTTCCCATGCTAATGACAGAAAAGGCCTCTTCTGTTGATGGATCAATGACATGAAAATCATTGACAACACTCGGATCATCCCAGAGACCGTTGATATAAAATTTTCGCTTACTGAGCATATAACGTACTTTCTATTCTTTGCTTTTACATTCTATACTATGAAAATTCTTTATAACGAAGCTTTGTCATTGAAAGTGAATAGCATCGACTGTTTTATTGCCATTATACGTGAAAAAATATTGGGATAGTTGATGTTTGTGCCAAATTAAAAAGAAAAGCATAATTTTTGGCAATGCTTATGACAATAAAAACGCTCTATTTAAGATTAGCATTTGATAACTTTAGAAAGTCTTATGTTTTTATGAAATCTAATATAGCTTTTTTAACTATATTTATTGTTTTCAAAAATTATTTTTTTATTCAAAATTAATTGTCGGAAAAAAATTATTAACCTTCATAGTATAGCACTTACGTATTTTCTCTGAAAAAGAAATCATTCTCATTGTTATAATTTCGTTGGGTGCTATGCGTAATTTAAAAACACAATCCGATTCAGTATCTTTTTTTTCTGACAACAATGCAGAAAGCGTATCAGAAAGAAGTATAAACGCATCAGAAGAAAATTCATTTTCTAATATTTCTAAGATGTTTTCTTATCCAGCCGTGTGGGAAAAGGCATTTACTCTTGGACAAAATGTGCGTTTTACTCGAACACCGGAAGTTGAGATTCTGCGCCGTCGTATAGAAAAAGATCCGATTTTTGCAAAACAATTTGAAGCTTTTATACAGCAAGAATCACAAAAGCTGACAGATATTATAAAATGTGACCAAGAATCAATAAAGCTTCCATTAGTAGAGAAAGAGCTTAATGCTCAATCAGTTGATAATAAATCGTCATTTTATTCTTCAACAATTCTTAAACAGTCAGAGCAACAGATTATTGCTACGCGAACTGAACATGCTTCAACTCAATATGTGCATGCAGTGCAAGCAGAGAGCGTAGAGCAAGGGATAAAGCCTTTTTGCTATCTTTCTGATACCGCATTTTTTGAATGCGAGCCTTTGATGCTAGAACAAATCAAGGTGCAAGATCCACAAAGAGAAGCAACATCTATTGATTCTGCAAATAATGAGACTTTATCGGAAGCTGTTTCTGATATGTCAATTACTTCTCTTTATCGTGTGCTTAAATGCCGTTTCCCGCAGTCTCATGATTCAACGGTGTCAGAAATTTCTGCAGAGAGTGTTGAAGATATTGAACCAATTTTTGATTTGAGTTTTACAAACAATAAAGCTTCTAGAGAAGTTCAAATACAGAGTACTGAGCCTATTTTTAGGGGTGATGGGGATGTTAAAAAGATCCAAGAAATAGAAAATGTTCAAGAGATCCAAGAGTTATCTATGGTTGATGCGCCTGCTCATGAGGTTGGTGATGGGCTGATGGAGATTGCGGTTAATAATAATCAAAATAATATTATTGATTATATGAAAGGCAATGTAGCAAAGAGTGCATCAGATCTTTCTTCGACAAAAGCAGGAAGAAAAGCATTGCAAGCTACGAATACACCGCTTTGTAGCCGTAATACTGGCTTTGTATCAAACGTTCAATTCGTTTATTATGGCACTTATGAATTTCCTCCGATTGATTTGTTACAGGAGCCCGTTTTTCAGAGTGACACGGTCATTTCGGAGGAAACATTAGAGTATAGTGCTGGGATTTTGGAAAATGTTTTAGAAGATTTTGGAATTAAAGGTGAGATTATCCATGTTCGTCCAGGACCAGTAGTAACAATGTATGAATTTGAGCCTGCTGCTGGGGTCAAATCATCGCGCGTTATTGGTCTTTCTGATGATATTGCACGTTCTATGTCTGCTATTTCTGCACGTGTTGCCGTGATTCCTGGACGCAATGTAATTGGGATTGAATTGCCAAATACGGTACGTGAAGTTGTTTATTTACGAGAATTAATCCAATCAAACAGTTTTCGTGATAGTCAATTTAAATTAGCTCTTGCTTTAGGGAAGGGGATTAATGGTGAACCTGTAATTGCAGAATTAGTCAAAATGCCTCATTTATTAGTTGCAGGGACGACAGGGTCAGGAAAATCAGTTGCTATTAACACGATGATTTTATCCATTCTTTATCGAATGACACCAGAGCAGTGTCGTTTAATCATGGTTGATCCTAAAATGCTAGAGCTTTCTATTTATGATGGCATTCCACATCTTTTAACACCTGTTGTAACTGATCCCCAAAAAGCAGTAACAGCTCTCAAATGGGCAGTTCGTGAAATGGAAGAGCGTTATCGCAAAATGGCTAAGTTAGGTGTTCGCAACATTGATGGGTTTAACGCACGGGTTGCTCTTGCGGTAGAAAAAGGCGAGATAATTACGTGCACTGTACAATCCGGATTTGATAAAGATACAGGGGAAATGCTTTATCATGAAGAAACGATGGACCTAACACAGCTTCCTTATATTGTCATTATTGTTGATGAAATGGCTGATCTTATGATGGTTGCTGGTAAAGAAATTGAAGGTGCCATTCAACGCTTAGCACAAATGGCACGTGCTGCGGGGATTCATCTTATTATGGCAACGCAACGTCCTTCTGTTGATGTTATTACGGGCACGATTAAAGCAAATTTTCCTACCCGTATTTCTTTCCAGGTAACATCAAAAATTGACAGTCGAACAATCTTGGGAGAACAGGGGGCAGAGACCCTTCTAGGGCAGGGAGATATGCTTTATATGGCTGGTGGTGGGCGTATTATTCGTGTTCATAGCCCCTTTGTTTCTGATGAAGAAGTTGAAACTGTGGTAGCTCATCTTAAAAGACAAGGAAAACCTGAGTATTTATCAACAGTAACAGACAGTGAGAGCGATGATGGCGCAGAGGATGCTAAATCTATTGCTGAAAATGGAAATTTGGATGAGGAGGGTAACGAGCTTTATGATCAGGCTATTAAAATTGTTATGCGTGATAAAAAGTGTTCAACATCTTACATTCAACGTCGTCTTTCAATCGGCTATAATAAGGCTGCTTCTCTTGTTGAACGAATGGAAGAAGAGGGCATTGTTGGGACTGCTAATCATGTAGGTAAACGTGAAATTTTATGTAATGAGTGGCAATAATTAAGCTAATTAATTAAGCTAATTCAAAAGTATATCAAAGTAGCAGTTGCAAAGATTAAAGTTTGTTTTTGCTGTATTAAGAGTGGGCATTGTTTCCGCTCTTATTTTTTCGTCGAATGATCATAAGACTCTTTATGTAAATTAGTTTTACAGCGTTTTTCGCTTTTTCGTTTTCTTATGGATGCCATTAAATAGGGATAAGAGTATCTGATTTTTATTGAAATTTTTTAGTTTAAACAAAATGTTTTTGCTTAAAGAAAATTATTCTTTTCATTTCATTCCTGGTTGGGCTGACAACAGCATCATCTGTTGTTATAATTAATGAGCATGTAGCCTGTCACTGTAAGGAACATATATGTTTCTGACTCATCGATTACGAAAGAATTTTCATTTTATTAGAGAGTAGAGCGAAGAATGGTCAATGTGATGATAGTACATTTGCTGGCATTGTTTTGCACTTATCAGCATGTATATAATGGTTAAGGAGATTGACTCCTACCTTCCATTCATTTCCGATATCTTAAGGGACAATTTCAGAAATACTATTTCTTATGCTCAAGCAATGAAATTAGGTGTGAATTTATTCTTTCTGAGCGGCTAGTAAGTCTCTGATTTCAGTAAGAAGCTTTCCTTCTGGAGACATTTCTTTTGGTTTTTCTACTTCTTCTTGTTTTTGGGTCATTTTGTTCATTCCCTTGACCAAAAAAAAGAGAATCCAGGAAATAATCAGAAAATTAATTAAAAGTGTTATAAAGTTTCCATAGCTAAGGGTTGCTCCAGCTTCTTTTGCAGCAAGTAATGTAGCTTTCTTATCACCAGCGAGCTGAATAAACATATTAGAAAAGTCAATACCACCTGTAATAAGACCAATGATTGGCATAAAAATATCGTTCACAACTGAATTAACTAAACCACCAAAAGCACTTCCTATAATAACACCGACGGCTAGATCGACCATATTTCCTTTTAAGGCAAATTGTTTGAATTCTTTAAGCATTGTGTTCCTTTGTTTATGTACGCTACACATAGTAATTCCTAATTATCGCTTTTAACGAAAAAAGAAAGAGTGATTTTAAATTTTTGGATAAATTATAGCGCAAGTATAAATACTCTAATAGCAATAAAATAGGTGAAAGTTATCTATGAGATGCGTTGTTCTATTGAATAAGAATAGTATTTATAGAATTTGAATAAATGAATTTTATTTTCTTTCCAATTACAAAGTGCGGAAATATACTTGGATTGGCCTTGGCCTATGCAACTTAAATATTTTAAGGAAAGATATTGAGAAAATGTGTGTTAGGAATCAGTTGATATGTCAATGCGTTTCTTAATGTTTGAGCAATGGCTAGAAAAAAGCGAGGTATTTCCTGATAGATTAGTGTTTATCAAAATGGCTTCTTAAACTATTGTATGATGAGCTTTTTACAGTAGCAATTTGTTTCTTTATTTTTTTGATGTATTTGTTTTTGTTGATAGTTTTTAATGTTAGGGAATGTAAATTATATAAAGAGGAAAATTTTTCATTTTATGGAGTATAGTTTGTGAGTTTCTTTCAGTGTATTGGTCGTTCTGCTTTATTTATGTTGGATCCGGAGCATGCACATAATTTGGCTATTTTGTGGCTGAAAAGTGGATTGAATAGTCATAAAAGAATTGTCGATAAGCGTTTGTCTGTAAGGGTTGCAGGTCTTAAATTTGAAAACTTTATGGGTCTTGCTGCAGGATTTGATAAAAATGCAGAGGTTGTCGATGCTGTTTTTCGTCTCGGTTTTGGTTTTACTGAGGTTGGTACAGTGACACCAAAACCGCAGGCTGGCAATGCTAAGCCGCGGCTTTTCCGCTTGAAAGAAGATGAAGCAATTATTAACAGAATGGGTTTCAATAATGATGGACACCAAATTGTTCACGATAGGCTGCAAGGGCGTAAAAAGTCTGATATCGTTGGAGTTAATATTGGTGCCAATAAAGATACGCTTAATAGAATTGGTGATTACGTAGCAGGTATTACTTGTTTTTATGATGTTGCTGATTATTTTACAGTCAATATCTCCTCTCCTAATACTCCGGGCTTACGTGATTTACAGGCACGTGATAATTTACGTCTTTTGATTAAGGAAATTTCGCAAGCACGGAGTGAAAACAAGAAAAAACATGGATTTTCTATTCCGATTTTTTTAAAACTTGCGCCTGATTTGACAGAACAAGAATTGGATGATGTCGCTGCAGAATTAAGTCTTTCTGATTTTGATGGTTTAGTTGTTTCTAATACAACACTTTTTCGCCAAGGTCTTAAGAAGAGCGCGTTTATGAATGAAGGGGGAGGGTTATCTGGTCGTCCATTATTTGAGCGTTCTACTATTGTCCTTGCAAAAATGCGTCAAAAACTGGGTAAAGATATTGCAATCATTGGTGTTGGTGGTGTGTGGGATGCTCAAACAGCTTTGGAAAAAATTAAGGCTGGTGCTGATTTAGTGCAATTTTATAGTGGGATGGTTTATGAAGGACCAGATCTTGCTAAAAATATTACAAAAGATGTATTGCAGATGATGCAGCAAGATGGTGTTGATACCATAAAAGCTTACCGGGATCATCATGTTGAGAAGTGGGCAAAGTTCGAGCTTCATTTGTAATAAAGATATTGCTTTTTTGCAAAAAAAATGCAGGATTTTTTTAAGGGGGCTTGCAAACTCTTTTGATCTTCCGTATGTCACACAGGGCAAAGGGTTAAGTATTTGCATAATGCGGTTGTAGCTCAGCTGGTTAGAGCGCTGGTTTGTGGCACCAGAGGTCGTAGGTTCAAATCCCACCAACCGTACCAATTTCCACGATTTTGATACGATGAAAAATTTTTAGAGATCACAAGGCATGTTTTGTCTTGATTAAAGTTTAGTGTATAATAGTGTTCTTTAGAAAATTTAATTAACGGAATTTTTATGTGGCATCTTACATATAAAGTAAAGTGATACTATAAATGGGGGAGCTTGAATTGTTTTTTAAGTTGATATCTGATGGCTGTGAATAGTAGCGAAAAAATGAAACGCAAAAAATGTGAGCCTGTTTCTGATTTTTTGAAGAATTTACGTGGTGTCAACAATTGGGAACAAGTGTCACAATGGCTTGCATTTCGAGGAGTAGAAGATATTGAGTGTATTACGCCTGATCAAGCAGGTGTAGCAAGGGGTAAAATGATGCTTTCTAAAAAATTCACATCAGAAGCATCTTTGGCATTACCTTCAGCAGTTTTTATGACGACAATTTCAGGAGATTATCCTGAAGATGGCAATGGTTTTGAATATCCCACAACAGATGGTGATTTACGTCTTGATCCTGATCTCTCTACGTTGAGTATTGTGCCATGGGAAGGGGCTCCTACAGCCCAAGTAATTTGTGATATTAGATATCAAAATGGGCAGGCTGTTGAGTATACACCGCGCAATGTATTGCAGACAGTGATCGATTTTTATAATCAAATGGGCTTGAAACCAGTTGTCGCACCAGAAATTGAGTTTTATTTGGTGAAAAAGAATCCTGATCCTGATTATCCCTTAGAACCTCCAGTTGGTCGTTCTGGACGTTCTATTGGTGGAGGACAAGGCTATTCCATTGCGGGTGTTAATGAATTTAATGGGTTGATCGATGATATTTATCATTTTTCAGAAGCACAGGGGCTAGAAATCGATACCCTCATTCATGAAGAAGGGGCCGGCCAGTTTGAAATTAATTTACGTCATGGTGATCCGATTACCTTAGCTGATCAAGTGTTTATGTTTAAACGAACGCTACGTGAAGCAGCGCTCAAACATAATATGTATGCAACTTTTATGGCCAAGCCTATTCAAGGGCAACCAGGGTCTGCGATGCATATTCACCAATCCATTATTGATCAAAAAACTGGTGCCAATATCTTTACAGAGGAAGATGGCAGAGAAAGTGTATATTTTCGCCATTTTATTGGTGGGTTGCAAAGACATATGGCTGGGGCGCTTGTTATGCTTGCCCCTTATGTTAATTCTTATCGGCGTCTTATGCCTGATGTTTCAGCGCCAGTTAATTTGCAATGGGGGTACGATAATCGTACCACAGCTTTTCGTGTACCACGTTCTATTCCGCAAGGGCGACGTGTTGAAAATAGACTTCCTTCATCAGATGCTAATCCTTATTTAGCTATTGCAGCTTCTTTGGCATGTGGTCTTATTGGTTTGCAGCAAAAGCTTACACCAGATAAACCAACAGAAAAAACGGTGAATTCTAATAACATTGAACTGCCCCGTGGATTGATTGAGGCTGTTAGTTTATTTGAACAAGATAAAGCGTTACGGGATATTTTAGGGGATGCATTTGTGAGCACTTATGCTGCTATTAAGCGACAAGAATTTGAAACTTTTATGGACGTGATTAGTTCTTGGGAGCGTGAGTATCTTCTACTTAATGTTTAACTATTATTACTATGGCTCATTATAATTCAATTTCTCCAGGTGTTTCTTGGTATGAAGATACTATAGGAGAGCGTCCCTCTTATCCATGTTTTGATGCACAAGCACAGTGCGATGTTGTTATCATTGGAGGAGGGTTTACAGGGCTTTCAGCTGCTTATCATTTAGCTAAAATTGGGCTCAGTGTTGTTTTGTTAGAAGCATCACGTTTTGGTGATGGTGCTTCGGGGCGTAATGGTGGTCAATTAGGAACAGGTCAGCGACAATGGGTAGAAACGCTGGAGAAAAAATATGGTTTTGAACGCAGTAAAATGCTTTTTGATTTAGCTGAAGAAGCTAAAAGAGATATTTTATCATGGTCTGCAATGCCTGATTGTAATATCGATTTTATGGCAGGGCAGTTTTCAGTTATTCATAAAAAACGTCATAGCAAAACCTATCAAAAACATGTTGAGACTATGCAGCGCTATGGTTATCATGGTCTCACTTTTATGAATAAAGCTGAAACAGATGAAAGGCTTGGCTCTTCTTTTTATTACGGTGGTATTTATGATGTACAAACTGGCCATATCAATCCTTTGAAGTTGATTGTTTGGTTAGCAAAACAGGCAAAAAAGGCTGGTGTAAAACTTTATGAAAAGACGAAGGTTACAGGAATAAGGAGCAATAATGGTCAGTGTTTTGTAACAACAAAAAAAGGCAATATAACAGCTACAAATATTTTGTTAGCAACCAATGCTTATCATTTTGGACTCAAAAACTTTGTTGAAAATAATGTTGTTGCTATTCGTTCTTATATTGGGGCAACTGAACCATTACCAGAGCATCATTCAATTCTTTCAGGGGGAGAAGCAGTAGATGATTCTCGCTTTATGGTTCGTTATTTTCGAAAAAGCATTGATCATCGTTTATTATTTGGTGGTGTAGAAAGTTATAATAATCAGTGTCCGGCTGATTTGGATGAACGTATACGTCAGCAAATTGCTGAAATTTATCCTCAACTTCATTCTATAAATTTAACGCATCGTTGGGGTGCAACAGTAGCAATTACGGTTGAACGTATGCCTTATGTTCGCCAAATTATGCCTGGTGTCACTTATTGTGGTGGATATTCAGGGCATGGAGTTATACTCGCTCCCTTTATGGGGAAATTATACGCTGAGTGGTTGTCTGGCAATCATGAACGTTTTAAATCTTTTCAAGATTTAAAGATTTCATCTTTTCCAGGTGGAAAAATATTGCGTTATCCGCTCGTTTTTTTGGCAATGAATTGGTTTTCTTTGATGGATCGTTTTTAATTCGTTATTGTTGAGATGCAAAAAGTGAATAATCTTTCTTCTCAAGTAGAAAAGCTTTGATTTTGAATAGGATAATGGATGAGCCAATGGTTGATGAGAGTATTTTAATATCTTCTTTCCCAATATCTTACTTTGATTGATAGATTTTTGTACTCGTTCATCATAAATATTGCATAGAATTTAGTATAGTGTCCTTTGTTGAAAAAAATTGATAAAGCGTGTTTATAGAGCTTTATCAAATGCAGCATGTTTAGAATTTTGGTACGGGTAGCTTAAGGGATCGGGCTGCCGCTTTGAGTGTGTTGACCATGAGCATAGCAATAGTCATAGGCCCTACTCCCCCTGGTACAGGAGTGATAGCTAGGGTTTTTCCTTTAACCTCTTCAAAGTCAACGTCACCAACAAGACGGGTTTTCCCAGGGCCTTTTTCTGGTGCTGCAATTCGGTTAATACCAACATCAATAACAATTGCACCTTTTTTAACCCAGTGTTTTTTTATCATTTGTGGACGGCCAACAGCTGCGATTAGAATGTCCGCTCTACGGCATATTTCATCAAGGTCACGGGTTCGACTGTGGGCAAGTGTTACAGTAGCATTGGCTGCTGTTAGTAGGGCTGCCATAGGCTTTCCAACAATATTGGAACGTCCAACGATGACAGCATTAAGACCGGATAAATCTTGCCCACATTGTTGCTCAATCATCATCATGGCACCAGCTGGTGTGCATGGAATAATGGCATCTTTAATTGCATTTGCTGCCAGCTTGCCGATGTTGATATAATGGAAACCATCAACATCTTTTTCAACAGCAATAGCCTGTGTTGCTCTATCTGTATTAATGTGCGCAGGCAAAGGAAGTTGTACCAAAATACCATGGATTTTGGGATCAGAATTTAATATTTCGATGAGTTGAAGGAGTTCTGATTCTTCCACTTCTTTGGGAAGTACATGCTTCATTGAAAAAAAACCGCATTCTTCAGCTTTTTTACTCTTTGATGCGACATAAACCTGACTTGCAGGGTCATCTCCAACGATGATAACAGCAATTCCTGGTTGTATGTTATGGCTGTTTTTGAGCTTTTCTGTTTCGTTTTTTACTTTAGCAATAACATTTTCAGCAAGTTTTTTTCCGTCGATAATATTATCCATTAGGGCAATCCTTTCGGTCGAACCATTCTGTTCTTCTGTAAAGCATTTTGGGGTAATAAACAGAGTGTTATGGCGATATTGAAGTAAGCATGGTAAAAGTAATTGAATAGTTTTGATGCATCTTTAATTTTGAGAGAATATTAAAAAATAATTGTTTTATAAAAAGGTAGCAACATTGTTGTGCTAATAGAGTCTGGATAAAATTTAGACTATTATATAAATATTACCGATTATAGGATTATAAAAATCCTTTTTTCTGCTCGTTTAGCCTAATTTTATCTGTATAGAGAAATGTAGAGGAAATTGTGCGTGCTAAAATAGTAAAATTTTTGAGCGGGATTTTTTTTGCGGTTGTTTTTTTGTTTGGTGCGGCTGTTATCATTCTTCCCTATATCGTTTCGACAGATGCAATTCGTATCCGTTTGGCGCAGGATTTAAGTGCATGGACAGGCTATAATGTGCAATTGCGTGATCCTCCACGATTGGATCTTTTTCCTTACCCAAAAGCATTTCTTTCTGGTGTTACTTTAACACAAAAAATTGATGATAATGCACCTTTGATGGAGGCTGAATCAATAGAAGTGGATCTTTCTTTGATTGATCTTCTGTGGAAGCGCGTTTCTTTTTCAGAGACGCGGATCATACGTCCACAGTTTGTTATAGAAAAGCCTGTCAAAACAATAGCTGATTTTTTTGATACACTTTCACAGTCACAAGGCGCGTTGGGGTTAACAATACGCAGTGCTCGTGAAGTTGTTATGCATAACCCTGATCAACCGGATGTGGAACATCTTTTACGCCAACCTTTTGGGCGTGTTGTTATTAAAAATGGAGTCCTAGTTTATCGTGATAGCGTTTCTGATGTAGCAGAAAAAATAACGGGATTAAATGCAACGATGGATTGGCCAGAATCAACACGAGCAGCGCGTTTTCGGGCAAATGCTCATTGGCGTGGGGAGTTGACAGAATTAATAATTAATGCGGATCAAGCTTTATTACTTTTAGCAGGAGGAAAAAGTCCGCTTAAGATCAGTATGAACTCATTGCGTGGTGGTATAACATTTGTAGGACAGGCACAACTATCTGAATATTATGTTGTTGATGGGAAAGTATCAGTGCGTTCTCCTGGTTGGGATCAGACATTGGCTTGGATTGGTGGTCGTGAGTTTTTTGGACACAAATTTAAGATACCTATTGTATGGGAATCTCATTTTTTAGCGCAACCAACCTGTATTCAAATGAACAATGTTACATTTACAATGGGAGCAGCAAATGCACGTGGCGCTTTGGAATTTAATTTTCAAAATAGCGTACCGATTATCATTGGATCTTTGGCTTTTGATAATTTAGATCTTAGCCTATTAGAATCGACATTGTTATCAGTTGAAGAGAAGAATAAATTCTTTGATACAACAATTTTCAATCGCATTGGATTGGACGTGCGACTTTCAGCACCACGAGCAAAAGTAGGTAATGTAGAACTTACAAATTTAGCGGCAGCAATACAACTTAAAAATGGACGTGGTATTTTTGATCTCGGAAATGCTAACCTTTTTGGTGGATCTATTCAAAGCAACATCCAGATAATACCCAATGATAAAAAAGTGCGCATTGAAGGACGGACTTCGGGAACTTCTATTGATACGAAAGCTGTTTCGGATACTTTAGGATTTATTCCATTTGTACAGGCTAAAACTAATTTTATTATGACAACACAGGTGCTGGCTGGTCGCTGGTCAGAGATTCTGGCAAAAATGCAAGGCCAGTTAACATTAAATATGTCTACTGGTCGACTAATTGGATATGACTTGGATAATTTACAGAAAAAACTTCTAAAAAACGAAAAATTTCTTTTAGTTAACGATGGTGGGGTCTCAACAGTTTTTGATCGCCTAGATGTTAAAGCGAAGTTTGCAAGTGACGCAATAACAACGCTAACACTATCAATGGATACGACGAATTGGAACTTGTTTATTCAGAAACCCACTACACTTTCTGTAGCTAAAAGTAAACAAAACAAACAGATATTGCGAGCAGAACTGCAAAGCAATAATCGTTCAGAAACTGTGTGTAAGGACATTCAGTGTCTTACGAATAGTCTCGTATGGTCTCTTGCTTTTTCCCTTGACCCTACGGAGCAGGCTTTGGGTAATTTTTTTGTTAAGAAAAATATTCATGAAAATTGAATTTTTGTTCTTTATGGTTAATCATAATAATCAACAGAGATAAAAAATAACCAAAGCATATGATTTTTGTTAAAAATTTTAATATTCAGCGTTCATCTATCGATGTTTTATGGAAATTCCATAACCATCTTCAGCTATTGTGTGCTTTCTATCTGCTCCAACTGAACCAATTCCTACAATGATGAAAATAAAAGCTAAAATTGTGGAAATAGTAATAACTGTAGCTCTTTTAGCAGACATATTTTCTTCTTACATAGTGAACGATTGAGTGCAATGGTGAATGATATTGTATGATTTTTCTGAAAACAGAATCGATTCACACTCTGCTTATTTTACTTAAATTATTATTTAATATAGATAAAAAATCCTGTCGTTTTTCATATTACAGTTATACGCATTTAATTTTGATTGTGTTTGTGGCTTCATTCTCTTGACGATTACAATTGGCTCTGGCACAAATTTTTTATGCGTGCAAATTATAAGTTTCAAAGGTTATTTATTCAGCAGCCTCTCGTTTTGAATGCAGAAGTGATTATAGAGGGTTCGCAGGCTTCTTATCTTATACATGTTTTGCGCATGAGAGAAGGAGCAAGAATTTTGCTGTTTAATGGGTGTGATGGCGAGTGGCTTGCTGAGCTTATCACGATTAAGAAAAAAATTGTGGTGGTTCGGATTATCCATCAGGAGAGGGTGCAAACAGTGCGTTCAGATCTCGTCTATTGTTTTGCTCCGATCAAATCTGCTCGTTTAGATTATATGGTACAAAAGGCTGTAGAAATGGGGGTGTCTGTTTTACAACCTGTTATAACACATCACACTCAAGTTACGCGCATCAATATGGCACGTATAGAAGCCAATATTATTGAAGCTTCTGAACAATGTGGTATCTTGTCTTTGTCAGAATGTGCACCAACTGTATCTTTAGAAGCGCTCTTAACAAGTTGGGATGAAGCACGCCCCTTGTTCTTTTGTGATGAGTCGCATGAGTTTCACAATCCATTACCTCTTTTAAAAAAATATAGAGCAATGCCGGTAGGCGTTCTTATTGGACCAGAGGGTGGATTTAGTGAAGAGGAGCGGATTTTATTGAAAAAATATCCTTTTGTGGTGCCTATATCTTTAGGGCCACGTATTTTACGCGCTGACACTGCAGCTGTTGCAGCTTTAGCAATTATTAATACTACCGTGGGAGATTGGTCCGTCGATTAAGGCTTGCAATATCATTTAAAAAGATTCATTTAAAATGATAGAACTCATAATAGGATAAGAGAACTGATGGCATTTGATACCACTGATGAAGGTAGAATTGATAATTTAGAATCTTTAATTGGCTATTTTCAAGAAGGCTGTAAAGAAGAAAATGATTGGTGTATTGGTACAGAACACGAAAAATTTCCGTTTTATATAAATGGTTTTCATCCTGTTCCGTATGAAGGCGCAAAGGGTATTCGTGTGCTTTTGGAAGGAATGCAAGAAGTTTTAGGCTGGAAACCTATTTTAGATGAGGGGAATATTATTGGCCTTGTAGGCTCAGAGGGGCAAGGCGCTATTTCCTTAGAACCTGGGGGACAGTTTGAATTATCTGGTGCAAAGCTAAAAACAGTTGGCCATACTTATTGTGAAGTGATGGAACATTTGGATCTCCTCAAAAAAATTTCTCAGCCATTAGGTATTGGTTTTCTAGGGATGGGGGCTAGCCCAAAGTGGACTTTACCTGAAACGCCGCAAATGCCTAAGTCACGCTATAAGATTATGACCAACTATATGCCAAAGGTTGGTCATCATGGTCTTGATATGATGTATAGAACAGCGACTATTCAGGTTAATCTTGATTTTTCATCTGAAACAGATATGCGACGGAAAATGCAAGTATCTATGAAGTTACAGCCAATTGTGACAGCATTATTTGCGAGTTCTCCTTTTACTGAGGGGCGCCCAAATGGTTTCTTGTCTTGGCGTTCTGCTATTTGGTGCGGTACTGATAATCAGAGAACTGGGATCCTCCCTTTTATATTTTCTGATCGCTTTGGCTTTGCTGATTACGTTGAATGGGCACTTGGTGTTCCGATGTATTTTATTATACGCGATGGACATTATCACGATTGTACGCATGTGACATTTCGTCAATTTATGAATGGAGCATTAAAAGGACAGATTATAGATTCAACTCCGACTATGGGAGATTGGGTTGATCATTTGTCAACTTTATTTCCTGAGGTGCGTTTAAAACGCTTTTTAGAAATGAGAGGTGCTGATGGTGGTTCTTGGCAGCGTATTTGTGCTTTATCTGCTTTTTGGGTTGGGCTTCTTTATGACAGTGAAGCGCTAAGTGAGGCTGAGGCTTTGACGAAAGATTGGTGTTATGAAGAAGTTTTAGATATGCGTAACCGTGTTGCCAAAGAAGGGATAAAAACACCTTTCCGTCAGACTACAATTTTGGAATTAGCAAGTCAGGCTATTGCTATTTCACGCAAAGGTTTAAAAAGTCGCAAACAATATGGTTCTGATGGTTTTGATGAGACGAATTTTCTTGATCCTTTAGAAGAAGTGATTACAACAGGTCAGACGAGCGCTGATAAGTTTTTATCTCATTATTACTCTATTTGGGGCGAGTCTACAGAGCCATTGTTTGTAGAGCACGCCTATTAGATTTTTTGAGATAAGAAGATTTTTCACCTTCTCAAAGATAATAATTGCGTAGATATTTTGTCGAGAGCAGTTTTAATAAGAAAAGTGAAATCAGGAGTAATATTGTTATATAATAATTGAGTCATTTATGATTTGAATGATTTCTAAAATATCTGTGTGTTTGATTGAAATGACATAAGATATCGAATTGTATGAAACTCAAATTCTCAATGTGTATCACCGATATTAGCAAGCTGCTTTGGACACAGAACGATAAATTCACAATCACTCTTTGCTTTTACTTATTCGTGAATCCTAAGAAGCGTTTCAATGATAAATAAAAACCAACCACCACAATTAGGTAAAGTATCAAAACAAACCTGAAGTAAAAAATCACCTAAACATTGCTATCTGGTGCAAGCACTTTGAGTGTGTATATCCCCCTCATTCGTGCTCTCTTTTTACGATATATCAACAATACAAAAAGTATTATCGTACAGAAGCAGTTCGACCATTGCTCACAATACCCTCCCGTTGGGCACGTTTACGAGCTAATTTACGTGTACGGCGGATAGCTTCAGCTTTTTCACGAGCGCGCTTTTCAGATGGTTTTTCATAGTATCCACGCATCTTCATCTCACGGAAGATACCTTCACGCTGCATTTTCTTTTTCAGCGCACGTAGCGCTTGATCAACATTATTATCACGAACGAGTACTTGCACAGTTTACCCTGCTTTGTTTGATTGTCATCAATAAATAGGCAAAAACCTACTCTCCTTTGAACAAAGTCAAAAGAATATACAAAGGGCGCATACCATATAAATGAGATGCTTGTCTATATTGGTTTTAAAAAAACTCTTATTCTTTTTGCTATAAATAGCTTTTTGATTGATGATTGAGTTTACAGATATTCATTTAAAAAATCTTCATTTCATTTTCAAACAAAAATTAACGATGCGGTAGAGTAAAGAATTAAGCATGATCATGATTATTCTGCAAACGATAGACTCTGATTCTATCAAGAGGAAAATTTTTTATGATATAATTTTATCCTGATGGATTTATCATGTAATTGACGGTGTAGCCAGAAAGTATGTCGAGAGATTTTTGAAATTTATAAAGTGGCGCACCCGAAGAGATTCGAACTCCTGACCCCCAGATTCGTAGTCTGGTGCTCTATCCAGCTGAGCTACGGGTGCACTTAATTTTTTATCAGTTAGGATATGGGGTTCCTAATCGTTTCGTTGACGAATTGCAAGTGAAACTTGGTGATTTTTTTGTCTTCTAATGAGTAGGATATATATTTTTTGCAAGACATTGTACATTATTTTTGGTTTTGCGAAGTGCTTTCTTCCTGAAATTTACGGTGGAAGTTCAATATGAACGATAGTTAACTTGACGATTTTATCTCCTAAAGATAGTCAAGCTAACAAAATAGATAGATGAGATATGTTTTTATAGAGGGGGGTAATGCACTGTCTATAATTCATTTTTGCATAAAATCTAAATATTCCTGTCGAAGATCATTTTAGGAAAAAATTCCTATTATATTATTGTAAAGTAAAGCAAGGATAGATGTATGGGATTGTTAAAAAAAATCATTCCATTCGTGCTGTTAAGTATCGTTCTGATTGCCTCTTATTTGGGGTTCAAATATAATTCAGAAAAAACCACATCTGCAGCAAATGAAACAAAAAATACATCGAATACAATAGTGAAATCGTCTGCGGAAATACCGCCGGCGAACGTTGTTGTTGATCTTGTTAAAGTTCAAAATTTTTATAAACAGCTTCATACTGTTGGTAGTGGAAAAGCTATTGCAGCAGTAGATTTAACCCCTTGGTCAGCGGGTGTTCTTGATAAGTTTTTTGTGTCATCTGGAGCTAAAGTGCAAGAAGGTGATTTGATTGCAAAGCTTGATTCTGAGAAGGAAGAAATAGCTGTTGCAAAAGCAAAAATTCACCATGACAATAGTGCATTAACGCTTTCACGTATTATGAAGTTGCGTGCTAGCAATACAGCAACAGAGATTCAAGAAATTACTGCACGTTTAGAGTTAGAGAATGCAAATTTAGCTTTGCTCGATGCTAATTTGGCTCTTGATCAGAGGACAATTCGTGCGCCGATTAGCGGGACCGTTGGTATTTTACCTATTGGTGTGGGAAATGCTGTATCTTCTAATAGTGTGATAGGTCGTATTGAGAATAGAGAGCGCATTCTTGTTGATGTGTGGGTTTCTGAACAGTATGCATCGTATCTTCATAAAGGAGATGAAGTAACGATAGCGCCAACAGTGCAATCAGACAAGAATTTTGTTGGTCGTATTTATGCGATTGATAATATGATTGATGCCGAAAGCCGTACATTGCATGTTCAAGTTGAATTGCAGAATGAACAAGAAACACTTATGCCTGGTATGTCTTTTTCCGTTATTTTTCAATTTTTTGAAGGGCTATTTCCAGTTGTTGATCCTCTTGCAATTCAATGGAACAGTAAAGGATCATTCGTTTGGCGTGTGAAAAATGGTAAAGTGGAATATGTTCCAGTATCTATTATTCAACGTAAGGCAGATCAGGTATTTGTGAAGGCTGATTTAGAAAAAGATGATCAAATTGTCATCCAAGGGGTACAAATGCTCCAGTCAGGTAGGAGTGTTCTTATTCAAGATTCAAAGGCTCATCAAAAGTCATTAGCCAATGAACAGGATGTACAATGAGTCAACAACTTGAGACAAAACAGCTTTTAGCAAAGTTGCAGCAAAACGATATCATGGCGTTTTTTATTCGTAGGCCGGTTTTTACTTTTGTTTTAAATGCCATGATTATGATTGCAGGTTTTTCGGCATGGATGGGCGTTGATGTACGTGAGTTGCCCGATATTGATATTCCTGTAACAACGGTTATGACGAATTTTGCTGGTGCTTCAGCGGAAACAATAGATCGTGAAATTACGAAAATTGTAGAAGATGCTGTTTCTCGTGTCTCGGGGGTTAAAACGATTTCTTCAACGTCTTCTTTTGGCCGTTCTCGTGTAGAGATTCAGTTTAATGTTGGGGTTGATTTGAATGTTGCAGCATCTGACATTCGTGATGCTCTTTCTCGTGTTGCTTATTCTTTACCGAAAGATGCAGATTCACCTCTAATCATTAAAGCCGATTCGAATGCAGCGGCAATGATGTATTTGGTTGTGACCTCACCGACAATGAATATTGATGATCTGACGACCATTGTAAATGATCAAATTGTTGACGTTCTTTCCGCTGTTGAGGGGGTTGCTGATGTAGAAGTTGATAGTGCTCGCAAAAAAATTTTTCAGATTGATATCGATCAAGTAAAGCTTGCTAATTATGGATTAAGTGTAGCAGATATTTCAAGTGCTCTTTCTGATATGATGGTTGATGTGCCTGTGGGGTCATTGCGTAATGCTAAACAGGCCTTAATTGTTCGTGCTACAGCTCATTTGGCAACACCGGAAGATTTTGAGCGAGTTTTATTAAAGCCACATGTGCTTATTGGCGATGTTGCCCGTGTTACTTTATCGCCTGATATAGAAACAGTTATTTTGCGTGTTAACGGCGAAGAGGGGATAGGGCTAGGTATTGTGCGTAAGGCACAATCTAATACTCTTAATATTTCTAAAGATGTTCGAATAACTCTTGACCGTCTTAAAATGATTATTCCTCCTTCTGTGCAGATCAGTATTATCAGTGATGATTCTATTTTTATTAAGAGCGCTCTTCATGAGGTTGAGATTGCGTTAGTGATTGCTGTGCTGAGTGTTATTTTTGTTATTTTTATTTTCCTGAGAGATATTCGTATAACGCTGATTCCTGCTTTATCGATACCAGTTGCTTTAATTGGAACAATTGCTGCGATTTATCTTGCAGGTTTTTCCTTAAATATTCTTACATTTTTAGGGCTTGTTTTAGCAACAGGGCTTGTTGTAGATGACGCAATTGTTGTGCTGGAGAATATTGTTCGGTGGCGCAATAAGGGACACGGTTCTCGGTCTGCAGCGGTGTTAGGAACACGTGAAGTATTTTTTGCTGTTGTTGCAACAACATTAACATTGGTAGCTGTTTTTGTACCTATCTCTTTTCTTCCTGGGCAAGTTGGGGGGCTTTTTAGGGAATTTGGTTTTGTATTGGCAATTTCTGTTCTACTTTCTTCAGTGGTTGCTTTAACTCTTTGTCCTATGCTTGCTGCGCGTTTTCTTAAAGAACATGTTGAAGAGAATAAAGAAGACGTACGTCGTTTCATTATATTGGATAAATTGGGTGCTTTTTTTAGCAGGAATTATGCTTATTATTTGCATAAATGTTTGGGACGGCCCTGGACTGTTATACTTATTTCATTTGTTTTTTTTGGCCTTTGTATTGGAGGCTATATGAAATTACAACAGGAGCTAACACCAGCAGAAGATAGAGGAATGATTTTTTTGGTCATTCGTGGGCCCCAGGGTATTTCAACGCAATATTTGAATGAGCAAGTAAAGCAAATTGAAGAGAGTTTACAACCGTTGCGTGATGCTGGTGAAATTGTTAACAGCTATTCTATTGCAGGAGCTGGAGGCGCATCTAATAATGCTTTTCTTATCTTGTTGCTTTCATCTTGGGATAAACGCTCGCGTAGTCAACAAGAAATTGTGAACGATATTAATTCCAAGATTAGGCAATTCCCAGCAGTATTTGTATTTGCTGCACAAGGTAATTCTCTTGGGGTCAGGGGAACCGGCCAAGGATTACGGTTTGCAATTCTTGGGAATAATTATGAAAAATTACAATCAATTGCTGATCAGCTTGTAAATGCTTTACAGGCTGATCAACGTTTTATTCGTCCACAGCTTGCTAGTGATGCAACACAACCACAATTTTTTATTGAAATTAATCGAGAAAAAGCCACTGATTTGGGGGTTGATATTACTAATTTAGGTAATACATTGCAGACAATGTTAGATGGAAGAAAAATTGGTTCCATTTATGTGGATGATCATTCTTACGATGTCAAACTGACATCGCGTGAAAAGTTTATTGATAATCCTGCTGATTTAGAAAATATTCTTTTGAAAGCAAAAAATAACAAATATGTGCCTTTATCAATGATTGCACATTTGCATGAAAAAGCTATTGCGCCTCAATTAAAACGGGAGCAACGCATGAATGCTGTTATTTTAAGCACGAATTTTGCTCCAAATATTACTTTAGGGGATGCGTATCAAATTGTACAAGAAATTTCTTCTCCTCTCTTATCAGAGGGGAGTTATGTTGTTCCTTTAGGAGAAGTCGCCACTCTTAGTGAAACATCTTCTAATTTAATGGTTGTTTTTGGTATTGCTTTTTTGATTATTTTGTTAATTTTGGCGGCACAGTTTGAAAGTTTTGTTTCGGGTTTTATAATAATGGCTACTGTTCCGTTAGGATTAGGTTGCGCAGTAATTGCTATGCTTTTGAGTGGTGTTAGCCTTAATATTTATAGTCAAATTGGTTTAATTTTATTGATTGGTGTTATGGCTAAAAATGGTATTTTGATTGTTGAATTTGCAGATCAATTGCGTGATCAAGGTAGAAGCGTGCGTGAAGCTGTAGAAGAAGCTGCTAATGTCCGTTTGCGTCCAGTGTGTATGACGATGATTTGCGCTATTTTAGGGGGAATTCCTCTAATTTTAGCAAAAGGTGCTGGTGCAGAGGCGCGTATAGCTTTAGGTTGGGTTATTGTGGGTGGTTTGGGTTTGGCGACCATCTTTACTTTGTATGTAACACCAGTTGTTTACCTTTTGCTTGGGCGTTTTATAAGACCAAAAATAGAAGAAGCCAAGCAATTAGAAAGAGAATTAAACCAAGCTACATGATTTTTATAGAATGCAAGGCCGATAAATTTTAAAGCTTTTGTTTATGTCGCGTTGGTATTTTTATTGATTATAATTGTATTATTTTATGTATGAATAGGAGACAATTTGGTTGCAATGAAAGAGGAAGTTCTCTGTTCTTTTGCCTTTTATATTTAAAGTTTTATTGTCAATGGCTATAGGAGATATACTTGATGCTTCCCGATAAGAAAGCCT
This sequence comes from Bartonella bacilliformis KC583, assembly GCF_000015445.1. NCBI lineage: Bacteria > Pseudomonadati > Pseudomonadota > Alphaproteobacteria > Hyphomicrobiales > Bartonellaceae > Bartonella > Bartonella bacilliformis. The sequence goes on from NC_008783.1 coordinate 297,081, forward strand.
TTAAGGAAAGTCTGAAAGCTTTAAAAAAACATGTCACCCAGGATAAGGTATGTGATATTCGTCAGCATTTTTCAGAGGATGAGCAGCGTTTTGCTCGTTTGTCTATAAGGCTTGATGATCTTCTTTTTGATTTTTCTAAATGTGGTGTAACATTGGATACACTACAACTCTTAGATAATCTTGCTATCGCGGCAGATGTATTAGGCAAGCGCGAGGCGATGTTTTCAGGAAAGATCATTAATACAACAGAGAAACGTTCAGTTCTTCATATTGCATTACGTCTTGCTGCTGATAAAGTTTTTATATTGAATGATCGTGATATTGTTCAAGATATTCAATCTGTTCTTGCCCGTATGGTAAAATTTTCTAAAATGATTCGTGATGGAAGTTACAAGGGATACAGTGGTGAGAGGATCACTGATATTGTGAATATTGGCATTGGAGGCTCTGATCTTGGACCTGCAATGGTTACGAGTGCTTTAAAGCCTTATCATGATGGTCCGCATTGTCATTTTGTTTCTAGTGTGGATAGTGCGCATATTACGGATATTCTTGCTGATTTAAATCCGGCAACAACACTTTTTATCATTGCATCCAAAACTTTTACGACAACTGAAACAATAGAAAATGCTCGCGTTGCACGTCAGTGGATTCATTCACATTTAGGAGAAAACGCTGTCGGAGTTCATTTTGTTGCTGTTTCGAGTGCGATTGATAAAGCGATAGAATTTGGCATAGATTCTTCAAGAATTTTTGAATTTTGGGATTGGGTAGGAGGGCGGTATTCCATTTGGTCGGCGATTGGTCTTGTTGTTATGTTAGCAATAGGTGACCAGAATTTTCGCCAGTTTCTCGAGGGAGCTCGGCAAATGGACCAACATTTTAAAGATACACCTTTGCATCAGAATATTCCTATCCGATTTGCACTTTTGGGTTTTTGGCATCGTGTTATTTGTGGGTATTCGTCGCGTGCTATTGTTCCCTATGAACAGCGTTTAGTGCGTTTCCCAGCTTATTTACAACAGCTTGATATGGAATCAAATGGGAAGCATGTTTCATTAGAGGGACGACCTATAACTTTCTCAACTGGTCCTGTTGTTTGGGGAGATTCAGGCTCAAATGGGCAACATGCTTTTTTTCAGTTTTTGCATCAAGGAACAGATATTGTTCCTGTAGAATTTATTTTATTTGTCAAAGGGCATGAACCCAATTTAAATCATATGCATGATATATTGGTGGCGAATTGTTTAGCGCAGTCAGAAGCTTTGATGAAAGGCCGCAGTCATGAAGATGTTTATCATACTCTCATGAATGATGGCGGAGAGAGTGATGAAGCGGATAATTTAGCATTCCATAAAAGTTTGCAAGGGAATCGACCGAGCATTATGCTCATTCAGGATTTATTGACGCCTTTTACACTTGGTCGCTTGATGGCGCTTTATGAGCATCGTATTTTTGTTGAAGGTATTTTGATGAATATTAATTCATTTGATCAATGGGGCGTTGAGCTTGGAAAAGAATTCGCCAATGAATTGTTACCTGTTATTCGCGGAGAAAATGAAGCTGATAATCGAGATGGTTCAACATTAGGCTTATTAAAACATATTCAGAATAGATATGTTGAATGAAGGAACTACAAGCACTATCCGCTTCAGGTTATAGTGTGGCGGAGAGAGAGGGATTTGAACCCCCGATAGAGTTGCCCCTATGCCGCATTTCGAGTGCGGTGCTTTCAACCACTCAGCCATCTCTCCATATCAATAAAGCATAAAATTTTTCGTTGTGTGATCGTTAAGTGTATGGCGGCTAGATAACCTTCAATCGCTTCAAGTACAACCCCTTTTTGCTTTTTTAGTGACCTTTCTTGACAGAAAACAAAAATTCTATCATATATGCGAGAGGAGCATGGGGAGATCTGTGCATATTTGTGTTTCAAAAGATATTTTCCGTTCCTTTGTAAAATTACTAAGACTGATAAAAAGCAGACGTTTTTTCCATTAATCACAGTGAAAAAATAAGATCTGGATCGAACGAAAGGATAAAAAATGTTCGCAGTCATTAAAACTGGTGGTAAGCAATATCGCGTTGTTGCTAATCAGGTATTAAAAGTTGAAAAGATTGTTGGCAATGCTGGTGATGTCGTTAACTTCAGTGATGTATTGATGGTCGGTGAAGGCGATAATGCGATTATTGGTGCGCCTATTGTTGCTGACGCTTCCGTTACAGCTGAAATTATAGGGCAAGAGCGTGCTCGTAAAGTGATCTCATTTAAAAAACGCCGTCGTCAAAATTCTAAGCGCACCCGCGGTCATCGCCAAGAAATAACAACACTTCGTATTGTAGAGATTTTGACTGGCGGTTTAAAGACCAAAACAGCAACTGTGAAGTCGAATGAAAAGAAAGCAGCTGCGCCAAAGGAAGTGAAAGCTGATTCTGTTAAAGAAACCGCTACAAAAACTGTTAAGAAACGGAATGTGTCACAAAAGGTAGAAGCTGCGTCAGAGAGTAAAAAAGATTAAAGGAGAATATCCATGGCACATAAAAAAGCTGGGGGATCCTCGCGTAATGGTCGCGATTCAGAGTCGAAACGTCTTGGTGTCAAGAAATTTGGTGGTGAAGCTGTTATTGCTGGCAATATCATTATTCGTCAGCGTGGTACACGTTGGCATCCCGGTGAAAATGTTGGCATTGGAAAAGATCATACTCTTTTTTCCCTTGCAAATGGGACGGTTTCTTTTCGCACGAAAGTTAATAATCGTTCCTACGTTTCTGTTATTCCTGCAGCAGTAGAAGCAAAGTAGAATGAATATTCTTTAAAATAAGCCAGTCGTTCTATTAGACTTATTTGTAAATTTTTAAGCAGTAAGGGATGGATGAAAATCTTCTTTTTACTGCTTTTTTGTTATGTTGGAATGATATAAAATGATATAATAAGTGTAGAAATTGTATAAAGCTGGATAAAATGAGAGACTGCACTGAATTTCTTTATGGCTAGCATCTGCGTTCAGGATAAAGAGGGTATTTCTTATATTTTTTGAATTTTTGTAAAATTTAAGCGTGTGTTTCTTTTTTGGTATCATGTCGATTTTGGGAGAGGTCGTTAAGTAGGTGGAGTATAACTGGGGCGCTTATATATAAAATTTGTATCGAGAGTTTGATCTTTTTTTCTCTACCGTTAACTTAAAGTGAGTTGTTTTGTATTTCACAATAGCATGATTTTAAAACATGCATTGTTAAATTGTGTCTCTTGGCTGTCGATTTTTCTTTTTTACAAATATTTTGTTTTTTCTATGTTTAGATTTTTGAAATATTCTCTCTTTGCGAGGTGAGAGAATAGAGTTTGTAATTGAAGCTATGTAGTTTTATCCACGCAATATTGAAAAAAGACATTATTTGAAAATAAATTAAAAAATTATTCGTTGTGACCCTTGTCATTTTTTTAGTGCACTCTACCTACACAATCGATTGGTCGCTGGAGACTCTAATGAGGTGATCAATTTGTCGCGAGAGAAGAACATTTTTATTAGAAGAGAGTTTATTCCTACTGTTGGATGATGCTCTTGAAGGAGGAGTGAATCTTTCTTCAAGTAAATATTCTTGATTAATGATCTTCCGTGGGATTTTTGTATCTCTTTTGAAGCTTCTTAAGCGATTTTGCAGTGCGGTTTGGCGTTGTGCTGCCGTGTTATTAATTTCTGATGCACTGTAGTTTTAAGAGGGTGGTTTACTGCTGGTGGGAGGGGCGTTGGACTCTGTAAAACTAGGTGGTTATCATGAAGGAAATTCAACCTCAGAGAGGGGCAGTGGGCTGTGTCCTCGTTAGTTATTTTTGGCTTAAGCGATTTCTTGGAATTGCAATAGCTGCGCTTTTATCAACTATTCTTCCTGCTGAAGGGCAACCTATTGAGCACGTGACTCTAAGTGAACACAATGGTGTTCCTATAGTTGATGGTGCTTTTGAGCTTCAGCAAAGTTCAAATAGCGGTGACCGCGATTGTAGAAATATGAATGAGGTGATTAATAGGTTGAGTAGGGAAGTAGGCGATGGACGAGTGTTGCCATTAGAATTAGAGGAGAAATATTGTGAAACTATCGTCGAAAGGTTGCACAACTTGGGTGATTCAAATGGTATTTCATTACAGGCACTAAATATGATTGAAGGGACTGGAGTTCATAAAGGTAATTCTGGTAAATTTAAGGTTTATTCAGTTGGACTTGGGCATTATTCAGGGGTTCTAGGTGTGGGGGCCGCAACGGCTGTAAATGCCTTTGGAGCACAGGCCTATGGTTTTGGTGCGCGTGCGATGGCGCCTGCAACTATTGCTGTGGGTATAGGAGCGGATGCACAAAATATGGGAGCGGTTGCTGTTGGTGGGATTGCAAGTGCAAAGGGAAAAAATAGTCTTGCTTTAGGTCCGCAAACTTTAGCTTACAGTGATGGTTCTGTTGCAATCGGTGGTGATCCTGATAGTGAATTTGGAGCAAGGGCACTGGCTACGAATTCTCTTTCTATGGGTGCTAAATCTTATACTGGAGAAAATTCTGAAGCAGCTATTGCTGTAGGGTTAGGTGCGCAGGTGCGAGATGGAAGTCCAGGAGGTGTCGCTTTGGGCTGGGGAGCTTTTGTAGCTGAGGGTGCGGAAGGTGGTCTTGCTTTAGGTAGGAATTCGCACGTAGATGTTAACCAGGGTGTTGCTTTGGGGGTAGGGTCCAGGGTTAATACGCCAGCTGGTGTTGCGGGTTACGATCCTAGAAGTAATGATGAAACGAAAAACACTAATTCTGCATGGAAGAGTAGGTATGGTGCGGTTAGTGTTGGTGATGCTGAGAGAGATATAACACGGCAGATTACAGGAGTTGCAGCAGGTACTCAAAATACTGATGCAGTGAATGTTGCGCAGCTACAAGCATTAAGAGATGCCACTGTTCTGTATAACAGAGATGAAGACGGTAACAAGACAAACAAAATCGCTTTACAAGGTGGAGATCCAAGCCAACCTGTAGCCCTTGACAATCTTGCTGATGGTAACGTCACAGAAGGATCGAAACAAGCAGTCAATGGTGGACAGCTGTATGATTTTATGCAAGTACAGACGGACTATACAAAGGAACAGACGAGGCGTGTTCTGAAAGATGCAAAAGGCTATACGGATAAGAAATTTAATGCTTTAAGTTATGAAATTGATGGTGCACGCAAAGAGGCCAGACAAGGTGCAGCAATTGGTTTGGCCGTATCTAACTTGCGTTATGATGATACACCTGGGAGTTTAAGTCTTGCATTTGGAACGGGTATGTGGCGTCATCAATATGGCTTTGCTGTTGGTGCAGGGTTTATGTCTGTGGACGGAAAGGTTAGCGCTAATGTATCCGCCGCTACTGCTGGAGGCCATTGGGGGGTAGGTGCAGGAGTCAGTGTTACGCTGAATTAATGTGGACAATCGAAAGAGTATAACCAGTTTTTTGTTCGCCCTTGTTTTATTGAGCAAGGGCGAAAGCTTTGCTGATGAACAAAGCAATCTTTATACAGTCCATCCACCACAATTGTCTGTTCCCAGTGGTAAGCCTGGTGAAACACGCCGGATCATTATGCAATTTAGTGATTGGACTTTGATTTGCGATGAAAGCCAAACGGTTAAGCGAGGCGTTTGTAATGTGACACAGGCAATCCATGATCAAGAAGGTCATACAATTTTTAGTTGGTCTCTTGTGTTAACGACCAGTGGTCAGGCAGTTATGCTTTTACGGATGTTACCCAGCGCAGATATCAGTGTTCCGATCCGGGTATCAGTAGAAGGATTTTCAGAGCCTATAGTTATTCGTTATACGCAGTGTGATGCTAAGGTTTGTTTAGCTCAATCGCCTTTAGGTCTGATTTTGCGTCAGCAAATAGAACAGAGGGGAAAAGTGCGTATTTCTTATCAGGTGAAAAGTGGTCAGATATTTTCTTTTGTTGCTCCCTTTGAGGGATTGAGTGAAGCACTTTCCTTTTTAACAATACAAGGAGATAATAAGAATGACATGGAAAGAAAACAGAAAAGATAGTTCGTTTCTTGTGAACTTTTGTTGAACGAGTGGTTAAAAATTTTTATAGTGAGGAAATAAAAAGGGAAAGGCTATTTGTAGAGATTATATTGATTGAGCAACAAGAGATTTTATGGATTACGCTAGAATAAGAGAGAGTCAAGATTTAGGTATACACCGTGTTAGGCTTATAAAGTTTTTGCTCAATCATTTTAGACTCTAAAGGTATTTTTTAATAATATATTCGATTCGTTTTTGATTATTTTACTGACAAAAAGCATAAATAAGTGCAGAATTTCAGAGAAATATGTCAAAATACTTCTCTGGTTTTTAGCAAAGAGAGCTTTGATTGATAAAAGCAGTGTTTCTTAAGTTAATGAGTAGGTGTTTTATTATAAGGTAGAAATATTAAGAGTCTTTTCTTTAATGTATTTATTTTTATCTAGGCAGTTACGGTACTTTTGAATTAATAAAGCTTTTCCCAAGCTATTACTAGACGTTATTTATAATGCGGTTATTTTTTAGTTCTTGAAATATTAGAATTTTAAAATATCAATTTGTATTTTTTTATAATCAAAATGTATTTCAATATGAATTTTTGAAAACAACTAAAAGTTTACACTTTTTTTCTTGCTATTTTCTTTATGTTCTTTATAAAAGAGCGAAGTAATTTTTATAGGGCTTTTTTTTTGTAAAAAGGAAGAGCTATTATGATTAAAAGGGGGGGCAATGCCATTGGGGAGATTTTATTGTTTTTCTTTATTTCGAAACCTTCGAGTAAAGAGGCTTTATTTTTCTCTCAGATCTGATTTTTCTTTGAAGATTATCCATTTTATTTTTATGATAAGAGTAAAGTTCGTCTTTATCAAAAGAGCGGGCTGCATTATTTTGATTAGGGAGCTTATAATTTAAGCTTAAATTATACAGAGTATTTTAAAAATTATTTTTTTCTGGGTTTAAAAATTTTTAGTTAGAAGCGAGCGATCATCTTTTCTGAGCTCCAATATATTTCAAAGATTTTAGAGTGATGCCGCAATAAGCTTCGGTATCTAATTTATAATTGCTTATCTTTTTAATTTGGTAGATGCGCAAAAACAATTTTGCGAAGGGGAAAACTTTTTCTGAAACAATGCTTGTTCTATTTTTAGGATTTATTTTCATTGAGGGGGTTTGTTATGAAAAAAAATTCAACAACAAAGGGAAATAATTTGGATGCAAAAGGGAATGATTTGGATGATTGTCATTTCCCTTATCGGTCATTTTTGTTCAAAGCTGTAATATTGGGGACTGCAATGACAGCACTCTTATCGAGTGTTGCATTAGTTTTTCCTGTGCACTCTGCTTCTATAGAAGAAACAGCTCAAAATGCAAAAAAATCTGAAAGTTTAAAGGATTATAGATCCCAAAATAAGAAGGGAGCTGATACATCTCATTTATGGGGATTGAATAAAAATATCGCTTTGATGGATGGTGTTGCGCAAGCCAAGCATAAAACGCTGAATGTGGCTGCACCTACAAGGAATTTATTATTAAAAGAAAATATTACTATTGGTTCATTGATGAATGCAGCTGATCGAATGGCGACAGACTCAATTTCAATAATGCATAGCAATTATGAAGGAAGGGATGCGCCCATTAATTGTGCTATCAGTTTTGATACACCAACTGCTATGTGTTTTGGTTTTAGAGAGCGTATGGATAGTCAAGATTTGCCTTCTATTTCTTTAGCGCATTATGCTCACTCTTATGACAATCGTGTTTCAGATAATTATGGTTCTCAAATCGATAAAGCCTCAAAAGAAGGGGATGTACAGTCGGATAGTTCAAGAAGTTTGTCAAAAGAAGCAGAAGGCGAGGAAAAGACATATCTAGAGGAGGGTGCAAAGTTAGCGGATATTTTAAATGACACTCCTATCGTAACAACGTTCATGACTCAAGATAAGCCTAATCTCGGTGGAGGAGATGTTTTTATTAGTGCTAATAATTCTTCTGGTGATAAAATTTACAGCAGGTTTGGAATTGCTGAGACGAGAAGTCTTGATGATTTGTTATGTAATACCGCTTCTAAGGATATATTGTGTATTGGTCAGCTTACTGCAGCGAAGGGGTTTGCTTCTGTTGCGTTAGGCTATGGATCTCAGGCTATCCGTGGCCCTAATGTTGCTGGTTACGATCCTATAACTGATGGGATTTCAACCAGCAGTGACTATTTATGGAAAAGTACTCATGGTGAGCTTGGTATCGGTAATATGGACATTAAGAGATCACGACAAATTACAGGAGTAGCGGCTGGGCGTGAAGATAACGAAGCAGTGAATGTTGCACAGTTAAAAGCATTAAGAAAATGGGTGCAAACGAGAGATACAGATATAAGTGACATCATTCAGTTCCGTTTACTTAATGTGTACGGATCTGGCCAAATCTCTATTGGTTGGGATAAGGCTTCTGTTCAGTCAATAAGTGTGAATCATAAGAATGGCAATAAACGCTATATTGAGGGCATTAGAGATGGTGTCATTGCATCAAATTCAAGTATGGCAGTAACGGGAGGACAACTCTATAGTGCCTATAAGACAGTGGAAAAATTTTTAGGTGGTGGTGCATCATTCGGGGTAGGCGGTTTTGGGGATAAACAACCAATTTTTAATATTCAGGGGAATCGCTATCGTGATGTTGGGGCTGCTTTTGATGGTGTTGATAACTCTTTCAGCAAATTTGATAAGTCTATCGAGGAAATCAAAAATGATATTTCCAGTGCGATGGGTGATAGCCTTGTTAAGCAAGATGTTAAGACGGGTATTATTACTATTGGTAGTGAAAAAGAAGGCACTGTAATCGACATTGCAAATAGTAAGCAAGAAACTCGACAGCTTACAGGCTTGAAGGCTGGAATAATTTCTCAAAATTCAACTGATGCGGTAACAGGTGGGCAGCTTTGGACAACTAGAGAGAAGGTTAATGCGCTGGATACAAATATAAAAGTTGCAATTCTTGATATAGCAATTGTAAAAAATGATGTATCGATACTTGAAACGAATGTAAATAATGCTGCAGCGAATATATCGCAGTATTTAGGCAGTTATGCAGATGTGTTAAAAGGTGTAGCCCCAATTTATGAAATCCAGGGTCAGACATATCGTGATGTTGGGGCTGCTTTTGCTGGTGTTGATGACTCTTTCGGCAAATTTGATAAGTCTATCGAGGAAATCAAAAATGATATTTCCAGTGCGATGGGTGATAGCCTTGTTAAGCAAGATGTTAAGACGGGTATTATTACTATTGGTAGTGAAAAAGAAGGCACTGTAATTGACATTGCAAATAGTAAGCAAGAAACTCGACAGCTTACAGGCTTAAAGGCTGGAATAATTTCTCAAAATTCAACTGATGCGGTAACAGGTGGGCAGCTTTGGACAACTAGAGAGAAGGTTAATGCGCTGGATACAAATATAAAAGCTGCAGTTCTTGATATAGCAATTTTAGAAGGTGATGTGTCGATACTTGAAACGAATGTAAATAATGCTGCAGCGAATATATCGCAGTATTTAGGCGGTTATGCAGATGTGTTAAAAGGTGTAGCCCCAATTTACGAAATCCAGGGTCAGACATATCGTGATATTAGTTCTGCTTTTGATGGTGTTGATAAATTTCTCACAAAAATTAATTCTGGAAATCTGGAACAAGATGCTTTGTTGTGGAGCGATGAAGAAAATGCTTTTGTTGCTCTTCATGCTGCAGAAAAAGGGAAAAAATCTCAAAATAGCAAACTAAAATTTCTTTTAGATGGAGATGTTTCTGAAGGTTCAACAGAAGCGATCACAGGGAATCAACTTTATGTTGTAAGCAATCAGCTTGCTTTGTATCTGGGTGGTGGTGCTGGATATAATAATGGCCAATGGATAGCTCCTACTTTCAAGGTTGCTCAATTTAGTAATAATGGCTCTTATTCTGCTGAGAAGACCTACAATAATGTTGCCGATGCTTTTGATGGCGTTAATAAGAGTATGGCAGATATTAATAATCGTGTTAATGAGGCTACTCAAAATGGGGGTAAAGATTCTTTAAATTGGAATGAAAATATAGGAACTTTTGATGCTAGTCATAATGGTAAGCCTGGTGCAGTCACCAACGTAGCTGATGGTAAGGTCGAACAAGGGTCAAAAGATGCCATTAATGGTGGTCAGCTATGGGATGTTAAAGAAGATGTTAAAGGTGTTCAAAATCAAGTTAACGATCTTAAGGATAAGGTGAATGGTTTTGATGATAAGCTAAACGGTATCGAAAATGCAGTTGATGATATGAAGGATAAAATTAAGGATGCTACGGATGGTGTCGTGAGCTATGACAAAGATAAAAACGGCAAAAAGACTAACAAAATCACTTTACAAGGTGGAGATGAAAGCAAACCCGTAACACTTGATAATGTAGCTGATGGTAAAGTTGAAAAAGGATCACAAGAAGCAGTCAATGGTGGTCAGCTGCATGACTATACCAAGGAGAAAATGCAACTTGTTCTTGATGATGCAAAAAAATATACTGATGAAAAGATAAAGAATATCGTTGTTGATTTTGTTGATGAAGCTGTTGCAAAAGCTAAAGACTATACAGATCAGAAATTCAATGTTTTGAGTTATGAAATTGATGGTGCACGCAAAGAGGCCAGACAAGGTGCAGCAATTGGTTTGGCCGTATCTAACTTGCGTTATGATGATACACCTGGAAAGTTCAGTCTTGCGTTTGGAGCTGGTATGTGGCGCGGTGAATCTGCTGTTGCTTTAGGTAGTGCTTATACATCTGAAAATGGTAGGGTCCGCTCTAACTTATCCGCAACTAGTGGCGGAGGTCATTGGGGAGTAGGTGCAGGGCTAAGCCTTACACTAAATTGATGATGAACAATCGAAAGAGTATAGCCAGTTTTTTGTTCGCCCTTGTTTTATTCTTGTTAAACAAGGGCGAAAGCTTTGCTGATGAACAAAGCAATCTTTATACAGTGCATCCACCGCAACTTTCTGTCCCTGGTGGTTTACCAGGTGAAACACGCCGGATCATTATGCAATTTAGTGATTGGACTTTGATTTGCGATGAAAGCCAAACGGTTAAGCGAGGCGTTTGTAATGTGACACAGGCAATCCATGATCAAGAAGGTCATACGATTTTTAGTTGGTCTCTTGTGTTAACGACCAGTGGTCAGGCAGTTATGCTTTTACGGATGTTACCCAGCGCAGATATCAGTGTTCCGATCCGGGTATCAGTAGAGGGATTTTCAGATCCTATAGTTATTGGTTATACGCAGTGCGATGCTAAGGTTTGTTTAGCTCAATCGCCTTTAGGTCTGATTTTGCGTCAGCAAATAGAGCAGAGGGGAAAAGTGCGTATTTCTTATCAGGTCACAAGTGGTAAGATATTTTCTTTTGTTGCTCCCTTTGAGGGATTGAGTGAAGCACTTTTATCTTTACAACAATAAAATATGGCAGTGATTTGATGTGCAGAACTAAAATTTACCAATGCTTAAGTTTATTGTTAAATCAAAATAAAGACGATAAAAGATGCAATGGTTAGGCACTGATATGCAGGGTGATAGAGTCTTTTTCGATTATATGATTTTCCATGAAAGTCTTCTCTTTGTTTATACTGCTTTTGATTGATGTACAAAGATTTGTCATTTGCTTATTTTATGTTTCATTGTAAAATCGCATTTTTTAAGTTTTTGATATTTTTCAGCTATTGTAGAGTTAAAGAAAAAGTTGTTTAGTCATAGACTTCTCAATGCCAAAGCTTTAAATTGAACAAATGGAATATGAATGCATTTAAAATGAGAATACAAGTTTATAAATGTACCGTTTGATGACAAAAAAGCTTTGCATTTGGTTGAAGATAGTCAACATGTGTTTAGGTATGTTTTGAGTGAGGTTGGCCTTAAACTGCAAGTTGTTGATAAAAAACAGAAGAGTATTTTACTGTTTCAAAGTGTAGAATGTTCATTAAATCAAATACACCGATACCGATGCGATCATGCTATTTGATATTGAAACAAGGATTTTAATAAAGTTTTACTAAGCGACAAGTGTATGATGTTATCATAAAAAATATGTCTTAAGCGCTTAGAGTGATTAGAATATAGAAATTAATGAACAGTAATGAAAAAAACAACAAGAAGAACAGCAGGTGGGCGCGGTGGTGCAGGATCGCACGAATTGTATCAGCGGGTTAAAAAGAAAGCTGGAACGATTAAGGCGTCGTCGCGGCGATGGTTAGAGAGGCATTTGAATGATCCTTATGTCCATCAATCAAAAGCAGATGGTTATCGTTCGCGTGCAGCTTATAAATTAATCGAAATAAATGAGCGCTATAAGATACTCAAAAAAGGTCAAAAGATCATTGATCTAGGAGCAGCACCTGGAGGATGGTGTCAAGTGGCAGCGCGTCTTGTGGAATCAAAAGATTACAATCCTAGCGTGGTTGGTATTGATTATTTACATATGGAACCACTGCCAGGAGTGGCCATACTAGAAATGGATTTTTTTCACGAAGATGCCCCACAAGAATTAATAAGCACTTTGGGATCAAAACCAGATGTGGTGCTTTCCGATATGGCTGCGCCAACGACAGGTCACCGTCAGACTGACCATCTGAGGACAATTGCTTTATGTGAAGCTGCTGTTCATTTTTCTATTTCGGTTCTTAAGCCTGGTGGGCATTTCTTAACAAAGACTTTTCAAGGAGGAGCAGAAGGCAATCTTCTTGCAACATTGAAACAGAATTTTAAGAAAGTGCATCATGTTAAACCTCCTGCAAGTCGAGCAGAGTCTGTAGAGCTTTATCTTTTAGCTCTTCAATTTAAAGGAAAAACCGATTAAAGAAAAAGATGAAACATAGCAATAGTCTTTGTTATATAAAAGAGTTGGAAATAATGAAGCCTATCGAAATGTAAAAGTGTTTTCAAATAATTGTCAATGATATTGTGTACGGTTTTTCTTTTGTAAATCATGAAAGACTGTTAAGAAAGGGCATTGTCTATAACAATAATGTCGTGAGCGTTTCTATGAAATTTCTTGATCAGGCTAAAGTTTATGTTCGTTCTGGTAGTGGCGGAGCAGGGGCGGTATCATTTCGTCGTGAAAAATTCATAGAGTTTGGAGGGCCCGATGGAGGCAATGGAGGGCGTGGAGGTGATGTTTGGGCTCTTGTTGTTGATGGGCTTAATACGTTGATCGATTATCGTTACCAACAGCATTTTAGAGCAAAAAACGGTGGTCATGGCAAAGGGCGCAATATGACAGGTGCAAAAGGTGATGATGTCGTTCTGAGAGTGCCAGTTGGAACACAAATTTTTGAAGAAGATAACAAAACATTAATCTGTGATTTAACAGAGGTTGGTCAACGTTATTGTCTTGCAAAAGGGGGAAATGGCGGTTTTGGGAATCTTCATTTTGTAACATCTACAAATCGGGCACCCCGCCGTGCAAATCCAGGTTTAAGTGGAGAAGAGCGTGCGCTTTGGTTACGTTTGAAACTGATTGCTGATGGTGGGATTATTGGTTTGCCGAATGCTGGAAAATCAACTTTTTTGGCATCAGTAACAACTGCGAAGCCAAAAATTGCTGCTTATCCTTTTACGACTTTATATCCTCATCTTGGTGTTGCTCGCATTGATGCGCGTGAATTTGTTTTAGCGGATATCCCTGGCTTAATTGAAGGAGCGCATGAAGGTGTAGGGATTGGTGATCGTTTTTTAGGGCATGTGGAACGTTGTCGTGTTTTATTGCACTTAATTTCTATTCAAGAGGAAGATGTAGTAAAAGCGTATCAAATTATCCGTCGAGAACTTGAGACATATGGAAATAATTTGAGCGATAAAACTGAAATTGTAGCTTTAAGTCAGGTAGATACGCTTCCTATTGAAGAGTGTAAAGCGAAACAAGAGGCTTTACAAAAGAGTGTTGGTCAGCCTGTTATGATGTTTTCTGCAGTAAGTCATGAAGGATTAGATAATGTTTTGCGCTCTGTCGCGCACGTTATTGAAATGGCGCGTGCAGATATGATCAACAAACATCAGGATTGATGAAGATGGTTGTTCAATTGCAAAAACTTGAACAATATAAGCGCATTGTCATTAAAGTTGGCTCTGCACTTTTGGTTGATCCTCAAACAGGTTTGCGCATTGAATGGCTTAAAAGTTTAGTAAATGATGTGGCTGTATTGCGCCAAAAGGGTGTTGAAATTTTATTGGTATCTTCTGGTGCTATTGCCTTAGGGCGAACATTGCTACATCTTCCTAAAAGGGTTTTAAAATTGGAAGAAAGTCAAGCATGTGCTGCTTTAGGTCAAATTGAACTTTCTAAAGCGTATACTGATGTGCTTGCTCAGCATGGATTGAAAACTGGACAGATTTTACTAACACTATTAGATACGGAAGAGCGTCGACGTTATCTCAATGCGCGTGCTACTATGAATACGCTTTTACGTTTTGGAGCAGTTCCTGTGATTAATGAGAATGATACCGTTGCAACAAGCGAAATTCGGTATGGTGATAATGATCGTTTAGCTGCACGTGTTGCGACGATGATGGGCTCTGATCTTTTGGTTCTTTTGTCAGATATCGATGGTCTTTATACATGTTCTCCTCATTTAGATCCAACGGCTGAATTTGTTCCTTTTATTGCATCCATCACAAGTGATATTGAAAAAATGGCAGGTGTTGCTGCTTCAGAGCTTTCACGGGGTGGAATGAAGACTAAACTTGATGCTGGAAAAATAGCTAATTCTGCTGGAACAGCTATGATCATCACCTCAGGAAAGCGTATGAATCCTCTTACAGCAATTGACCAAGGGGAACGCAGCAGTTTTTTTGCTCCTAATGAAAAATCAGTAAATGCATGGAAAACCTGGATTTCTAGTCATTTAGATCCATCCGGTATTTTGACTATTGATCAAGGAGCGGTTAAAGCTCTTAAAGATGGAAAATCATTATTGGCCGTAGGGATTATAGCGGTTGAAGGTGTATTTTCTCGAGGAGATACGGTTGCAATTGTTGATGAAGGTGGGGTTGAGATTGCTCGTGGTCTTGTAAGCTATGATAAAGATGACGCTGTGAATATTATGGGGTATAAAAGCGAGGAAATAGAACAAATTCTTGGGTATGAACCGCATTCTGCTGTAGTACATCGCAATGATATGGTTTTACGCTGCTTGACTGATCCTATTTAAAAAAGTTATTTCTCACTGCATTTTGGAAAAATGGATGATTGCATGACTTTGCAAGAAAAAATGAAAATCATGGGGAAAAAAGCACGTAATGCTGCTTTAGTACTTGCGGTTGTTTCTGCTGAACAAAAAAAACATGCGTTAGAAATGATAGCTCTCAGTTTGGAATCTCAAGCAGATGAGATTTTATGTGCTAACAATCAAGATTTAATCAATGCTGCACAAAATAATATGGCAGCAGCAATGATTGATCGGCTAAAATTAGATGAGTTACGTCTATGTGCAATGATAGATAGTGTTCGTCAGATTGCTTGTTTGCCCGATCCTGTTGGACAAGTTATAAATGCATGGACACGTCCAAATGGGCTTCATATTAGCTGTGTAAGAACGCCTCTTGGTGTCATTGGTATCATTTATGAAAGTCGGCCAAATGTGACAATTGATGCAAGTTGTTTATGCTTAAAATCTGGAAATGCTGCAATTTTGCGGGGTGGTTCAGATAGTTTTCATTCTGCATATGCTTTGCACTCAGCTTTAGCTATGGGGTTAGAAAAAGCAGGTTTGCCAACAGATGCTATTCAAATGGTTGAAACTACAGATCGCGATGCTGTTGGAGAAATGCTCAAGGGGTTAGATGGTACGATTGATGTTATTATTCCTCGTGGTGGACAAAGCCTTGTGAAGCGTGTTCAGTCTGATGCACGTGTTCCAGTTTTTGCGCATTTAGCAGGACTTTGCCATATTTATATTGATCAATCGGCAAATGTAGAAATGGCACGTGATATTGTGCTCAATGCGAAATTGCGACGTACAGGTATATGCGGCGCTGTTGAAACAGTTTTAATTGATCGTCAGGCGTTAGAAAAGTTTCTTCCTGTTCTTATTGCTTTACAGGAGAAGGGATGCGAAATTCGTGCAACAGAGGATATTGTCTCATTAGTCCCGACATTTGCGTTGGCTTGTGAAGAAGATTGGTCTCAAGAATATCTTGATGCTATTCTTTCTGTCAAAACAGTTGAGGGTGTTGAGGGAGCGATTGAGCATATTGTGCGTTATTCATCAGGACATACTGAATCGATTATTGCTGAAGATGTAGGGGTTGTGGAAATATTTTTTAATCGTTTAGATTCAGCTATTTTACTTCATAATGCATCTACACAGTTTGCAGATGGAGGTGAATTCGGTTTTGGAGCAGAAATTGGTATTGCAACAGGAAAAATGCATGCGCGTGGGCCAATAGGCGTCGAACAGCTGACATCATTTCAATATCAAATTAGAGGAAATGGACAAGTGAGGCCTTGAAGCAGTCGTTTTTTCCATGGGAAAACCGTATGCCATATGTGGAAAGGTCAAATATTGTTGGCCTTTTCGGTGGCTCGTTCAATCCGCCCCATGCCGGGCATCTTCTTGTTGCAAAGACTGCAGTTCGTCGTTTGTATCTTAATCAATTGTGGTGGATGGTAACACCAGGGAACCCTCTTAAAGATTGTACACAATTACCATCTTTACATGAAAGAATACGGTTAAGTTCTGAACTCACTAATCATCCAAAAATTCGTGTAACAGGTTTTGAGGGTGTGATGGGAAGCAAATTATCAGCAGAAACGGTTTCTCATATTCTTACACGCCATAGCGAGGTGAATTTTGTATGGGTCATGGGTGCAGATATTTTAGCAACAATTCATTACTGGCATCGGTGGCGTGATATTGTATCTATGCTCCCGATTGTAATTATTGATCGTCCCTCAGTGCGTATGGCAGCGCTTTCTTCCCCTATGGCGCGAACTTATCGTTATTTTCGTTTAGATGAAAGGAAAAGTCCACTCTTGCCTTTTATGAGACCTCCAGCTTGGACTTATTTACACGGACCTTTGTCTTTTCAGTCTTCAACAAAACTTCGTTTAGAAGGAAAATAATTTTTCTTGAACATTTTATAAGATTTTGCTCCTTTCTTAAGAGGAGCTTTATATTGAGTAAGAAAGGATATTGATCTGAAAAACGTTTCGCAACAATGTAGCCATATGGTTTCTCCTTCGTTAGAAAAAAAAATCTTTTCAGTAGCGGATGGTCTTAAGGTTGTCCTCAATAGTTTAGAAAATACAAAAGCAGAAGATATTATTTCCATTGATATTCAAGGAAAATCATCTTTGGCTGATTATATAGTTATTGCTTCAGCTCGTTCGCATCGTCATGTGTCATCTGTTGCTAACCATTTATTATGGACCTGGAAAGAGAGTGGATACGGTACAGCAAAAGTGGAAGGGCTTTTGGGAGGTGATTGGGTATTGATTGATACGGGAGATATCATTGTTCATCTTTTTCGTCCTGAAATTCGTGCCTTTTATAATCTAGAAAAAACGTTGCTTACTCCAGATTTAGGCACTATGCAGATGGTTCTCATTGGAGATCATTGAATGCAAATTTCTATTTTTGCTGTTGGTCGTATGAAAGTAGGAGCTGAGCAGGAATTAGTTCATCGTTATTTAGATCGTTTTTCTAAAAGTGCTGGAGCAGTGGGTTTGCATTTTAGAAAAATGCAGGAAGTATCAGAAAGTCGTGCTCAGACAGCATGTCAGCGTATGGAAGAAGAAGGTAAGAGACTTTTTGAAGCTTTGCCTGAGCCAAGTCGGTTGATTGTATGTGATGAGCGTGGAAAATCAGTTTCATCAATTGCTTTTGCCGAAAAGCTCGCATTTTATCGTGATGAAGGCGTTCGTGATTTAGTAATTGCCCTAGGAGGGCCTGATGGACATAGTGAGCAGGTTAGAGATCGCGCTGACTTCCTTTTATCTTTTGGCTTGATGACATGGCCACATCAAATTGCACGCATATTGCTTACAGAACAGCTTTATCGGACTGTCACAATTGCTAATAATCATCCTTATCATCGTTTTTAATCTTTGATGTGATTTTTATATTTATTACAGCGCTTATTAATATTGTTTTAGGTGACATTACTTAAGTTGTTTTTTATGTAATTAGGTTTAGCAGTTAGGCAAATGAAGTTTTTTCTTTATGAAAAGATGCAATACTTATCTAAAGTGTGTGTAATGTCTATGATGTTGGCATTAGGCATGGTTTTTTTTTCGTCTATATCGTATGCAGAAGATATACATAGTCGTGAAATAGCGCATAAAATTTTAGTTGAAACGCGCCAAAATATCTCTTTATCACGTGAGCGTATTGCTCAACTTTCCGATCAAGTTAATCGCTTAAAAAAAGATCAACATACTTTGACCAGAGAAATCATAAAGGTAGCTAAGGCAGAACGCGATACGGTAAATAGTATTAATGAAACGGAGAAAAAGCTTGAAAAACTTACATATCAACAGAAAAAATCACAGCAAAATTTAAAAAATCATCGAGATGAATTTGCAAAAGTGCTCACTGTTTTAGAACGGGTGGGAATGAATCTCCCTCCTGCTATTATGGCGCGACCTGAGGATGTATTGGCTTCAGTACGTAGCTCTGTTTTATTAGGAGCTATTATTCCTGAAATGCGAAAAAAAATACAAGATTTGACAGTGAATTTGAGAGAATTAACTGATTTAGCCCGTTCAGTTAATACAGAATATGCGATTCTAAAAGTTGAAATACAAAATCAAGTTGAGCAGCGAAAACAGTTAGAACTTTTACTTAATGAAAAAGCGAAATTACAAAAAATGTCAGAACAAGAACTTATAGAGCAGCAACGAAAAAATGTTGCTCTTTCTGAAAAAAGTCAATCTTTGGAAGAATTGATTTTAGAGATTAATCGTCAGTCACAATTCAGCTCTAATCTATCAATGCAGAAAAGTTTACAATTGCTAGAAGAGCTCAATTTTGAAAATCAGAAAGGTATGTTGCTTTTACCTGTTGCAGGAAAAAAAATCCAACAATTTAATAATAGTTCGTACGTTACGCGTTTTGGTGAAATCATTGAAACAGAAACAGCGGCTGTGGTTTTGTCGCCTGTTGATGCGCTGGTTGTTTTTGCTGGATCATTTCGTTCTTATGGACAGTTAGTTATTCTTGATGTTGGACGTGGTTATCATATAGTTCTTGTTGGGATGGCGAGAATAAACGTAACTCAAGGGCAGTTTGTTCTTTCAGGTGAGCCTCTTGGTATGATGAGTACGCAATTTATTGCGAGCACTGTTGCGTTGGATGTAGGGAAAAATGCTCCAATGCTTTACATTGAGTTTAGAAAGGATGGAAAGCCTGTGAATTCAACCCCTTGGTGGCGGACTGAAAAATCGAAAAGGAATAAAGATGATTCGTAAAGTTATTTTTTTTGTCGCTGGGGTTTTTCTCAGCGCCAGTTTGATAGTCATGGCGCAGTCTATTACTACGAATAATGAACAAAATACTTATAAACAATTGGCTAGATTTGGTGATATTTTTGAGCGGGTGCGCACGCAATATGTAACAATTCCGGATGATCAAAAACTTATTGAAAATGCTATTAATGGTATGCTGTTGTCTCTCGATCCACATTCATCTTATATGGATGCTGAAAAAGCGAAAGATATGCGGGATTCTACAAAAGGAGAATTTGGAGGTCTTGGGATTGAAGTAACTATGGAGAATAATTTAATTAAAGTTGTTTCTCCGATAGATGACACCCCTGCTGCAAAAGCAGGTGTTTTAGCAGGAGATTTCATTTCAAAAATTGATGGGAAACAGATCAGTGGTCAAACTTTGAATGAGGCTGTCGACCAAATGCGGGGGCCTGCTGGAACACCGATTACGCTGACAATTAATCGCTTTGGTGTTGATAAGCCACTCGATATCAAGATTGTTCGTGATATCATAAAAGTAAAAGCAGTTAAGTATCGTGTTGAAGGTGATATTGGTTATTTAAGACTTATCCAGTTTACGGAAAAGACTTTTTCTGACCTTCAAGCTGCGATTAAAGATATTCAGTCTAAAATCCCCACAGATAAATTAAAAGGATATGTTCTTGATTTGCGGCTTAATCCTGGTGGTCTTTTAGATCAGGCTATTAGTGTTACAGATGCTTTTCTTAATAAAGGTGAAATTGTTTCAACTCGTGGCCGCAAGCAAAATGATGTGATGAGATTTGATGCTAAGCTAGGGGATTTGACTGATGAAAAGCCTATTATTGTGCTTATTAATGGTGGTTCAGCGAGTGCTTCTGAAATTGTTGCAGGTGCCTTACAAGATCACCGTCGTGCTACAATTATAGGAACGCAATCTTTTGGTAAGGGGTCTGTTCAGACGATTATCCCTTTAGGTGAAAATGGTGCCTTACGCTTGACTACAGCACTTTATTACACGCCATCTGGTACATCAATTCAAGGGATTGGGATCACGCCGGATATTGTTGTAGAGCAACCGTTGCCTGAAAAATATAAAGGGTATGATGTAACGCTTGGTGAATCTGAATTAAGGGGTCATATCAAGGGGAAGCAGGAGAGCGATAAAGGATCCGGTTCAGCTGCTTTTGTTCCAAGAGATCCCAAGGATGATGTTCAATTGAATGAGGCTTATAAGCTTTTGCGAGGTGAAATCACTCATGCAGCATTTCCACCTGACCCCAATAAGGTGTTTTAAAAAAGTAAAAGTTAACTTGTATGTCTGATGTTTTCAACATCAGACATACTTTTGGGAGAAGCATTTCGATGGATACAATGGTTGATTTCAAAACTCTGCCTTATCGAAAAGGCGTTGGAATAGTTGTATTTAATCGTGAAGGGCAAGTTTGGATTGGACGCCGTTTAATAACATCTTCTCATACTTATGCTGAGGTATCCAAACTTTGGCAATTCCCTCAGGGAGGGATTGATGAAGGAGAAGAACCATTAGATGCAGCACGGCGTGAACTTTATGAAGAAACAGGTATGCGATCTGTGAATTTGATTAAGGAAGTGCAAGATTGGTTTTGTTACGATTTTCCACAAGAGCTTATTGGACACGTACTAAATAATCAGTATCGTGGACAAATGCAAAAATGGTTTGCTTTTCAGTTTATAGGAGAGACTTCTGAAATCGTAATCAATTCACCAGAAAATAGTAATAAAGCGGAATTTGACCAATGGAAATGGATTAACTTGGAAGTACTTCCTTCAATTGTCGTTTCTTTTAAGCGACATGTTTATATGAAGGTTGTTCATGAATTTCGCAACATTATTTAAATATTTGTAAAAATTGTGACTGTAAAAAGCTGTTTTTTATGAGATATTTTAGTATTATGAATTACTATCGAGAATAATAGGAGTGATTCTATTTTATTTAAGGAACTGGATGTAAAATGAAAAAAATATTAAATTTATTTGTAATTTCTGCTTTCTTGAGTATTTCCTCTGCAGCGTTTGCTCAAAATGTAAAACCAGCTGCAACGAAGCCTTCTGTTGCTACACTGCCGAATGGTGCTTCTTCATTAACTGAGACTTACGGTTTGTGGAGCGTTAACTGTGGTATACAGGATGGGAACAAAATTTGTATTATGCTTCGTCAGGAAGTTAATGAGCAAGATCGTGTTCTATTGTCTATGAGTGTTTCTCTTGATGGGGAAGGTACTGTATCTGGCAATTTGACGATTCCTTTTGGTATATTGGTTTCTAAGCCTATTCGTTTGCATGTAGATGATTCGAAATCTGTTATTGAAAGCAATGTTCGCACTTGTGTGCCAGCAGGTTGTGTGGTTCCAATAGTTTTTGACAAAAATTTTGTAGGGTCTTTACGCGCTGGCAAGCAGTTGAAATTATCTATGACAGTTGCTGCTCCAGGTGAACCAACCTTGGATAATTTATTTGTGCAATTGGATGGTTTCAGCAACGCTCTTAAGCGTTTAACTTCTTTGCAAAAATAATATTAGTGAAGAAAAAAGCTGTCTTTTGAGTGCTTTTTAGAAGATAAGTATTATGGTCGGATTTTCTAAAAGGAGGGGATCCGATTTTGGAGGTGCCTTTTCCGTTCAGTACTTATCCTAATTCTATGAGATGTTGTCTTATTTTTGTATTTATTGCTCAGCCTTTATCATGAAGTAGTATGCTTAAAAGCTAGAGTAGTTATTTTCTTCCGTTATCTATTAAAGAAATATGGCTCTATAAGTGTAGAGCGATGTTTCGATAGGTTTATTTTCGTAAATTTTTTATATATAACCTTTTATTATGTTGGCGAATAAGGGATAAGGGATGATTTATGCATTGCTTCAGGTGATTGATCTTGTTTTCAGTATTTATATTGCTTTTTTGATAGCGAGTGCTGTTTTCTCTTGGCTTTATGCATTTAATATCGTGAATAAATACAATCCTCTTGTCACTGTAATAGGAGATTTTTTATATCGTATTACAGAACCAGTTCTAAGTCGTGTTCGGTATTTTTTACCAAATTTAGGAACAATTGATATTTCACCCATTGTTGTGTTCATGATTATTTATTTTATTCGCATCTTTATGTGGCGTGCTTATTCAGGTCTATTTTTATAAAAGTGAAAATGTCATGTTAGGCGAATGAAGATGTTTTATCGAGTTGATGTTGATAGCTTGATCCTGTTTGTACGTTTAACACCAAAAGCTTCAATGAATAATATTGTAGGGGTTGAAAGCAGAGATGATGGCAAACAATATTTAATTATACGTCTTTGTGCTGTTCCTGAAGATGGCAAGGCAAATAAAGCATTAATTAAGTTTTTAGCGAAGCAATGGAAAATTCCATCTTCTTGTATCTCTCTTGAAAATGGTGCAATATCACGTTACAAGCAGTTGCGTTTTTCAGGGGGAGTAGAGAAAATAGAGAAAATATTGCACTCTTTGGGTAATTATACTCCTGCACGAACATGAATGAAAAATACAAGCCTGTTTTTAACAGGCTTTGCTTTGTTAAAATCATTTATTGTATTGCTTTAGCTCGTTCAATGGCTTGTTGAATGAGCTCACGTGCAAAATTTTTATCACGCCAACCTTCAATTTTAGCCCATTTTCCAGCCTCAAGATCTTTATAATGTTTGAAGAAATGCTCAATTTTCTTTAATATGTTTTCGGTAAGATCTGTATAATCATGAATGCCGATATATTGTTGTGTTAATTTGGGAGTGGGAACAGCAATAATTTTTTCATCCTTGCCACCATCATCTTCCATAATTAACGCCCCAATTGGGCGAACATTGATAACACAACCAGGAATGAGCGGGCGGGTATTACAGACAAGAACGTCAATCGGATCACTATCTTCTGAAAGTGTATGTGGGATGAAGCCATAATTACCAGGATAGACCATTGATGTGGAAATAAAGCGGTCGACAAATAATGAGCCAGATTTTTTATCCATCTCATATTTCACTGGTTGGCTATCAACAGGTACTTCGATAATAACATTAACATCCTCTGGTGGATTATTACCAATAGGTATTTCTTTAATATTCATGTAAATATCCTCTTGCAAATAAAGTCGAGCCAAATGTAACGAGAATTAAGCTCTAATATAATCAGGTTAAAATTGATGAACGTGTTTTTTCAAAGCGTTTGCGTTCATTAGGATCTAGATAAAGTTTGCGCAAACGAATATTTTTAGGGGTTACTTCTACAAGTTCATCATCTTGTATCCATGATAGTGCACGTTCTAATGTCATTTTGACTGGCGGTGTTAATTTGATCGCTTCATCTTTACCAGCAGCACGCATATTGGTTAGCTTTTTTCCTTTTAATACATTCACTTCTAAATCGTTATCGCGTGAATGTATGCCAACAATCATGCCTTGATAAACTTTAACACCTGCATCAATGACCATGGCTCCACGATCTTCAAGGTTAAAAAGCGCATAGGCGACAGCTTCACCATTGTCATTTGAAATCATAACACCGTTGATACGGCCACCAATCTCTCCTTTATAAGGTTCGTAAGCACGAAAAAGGCGATTCATGATTGCTGTACCACGTGTATCGGTTAACAATTCAGATTGGTAACCAATAAGTCCCCGAGTTGGTGCGTAAAAGACAAGGCGTACACGGTTGCCACCAGAGGGACGTAATTCAACCATTTCTCCTTTACGTTCTGACATTTTTTGCACAACGGTTCCAGAATATTCTTCGTCAACATCGATCACAACTTCTTCGATTGGTTCTAAAGTTGTTCCGTTTTCATCTTTTTGCATGACGACACGTGGGCATGAAACACTTAGCTCAAATCCTTCTCGACGCATATTTTCAATGAGGACTGCTAGTTGTAATTCTCCTCGCCCTGAAACATAGAAAGAATCTTTATCAGCAGACTCTTCAATTTTAAGAGCTACATTACCTTCTGCTTCTTTTAATAAGCGATCACGAATGATACGGCTTGTCACTTTATCTCCCTCAGTTCCAGCAAGGGGGCTATCATTTACCAGAAAACTCATGGTAACAGTGGGAGGATCAATGGGTTGAGCAGTAAGGGGTTCGTGAATTTCGGGGTCACAGAAAGTATCGGCAACTGTGCCTTTCTTTAGACCTGCAATAGCTACAATATCACCGGCAACGC
This sequence comes from Bartonella bacilliformis KC583, assembly GCF_000015445.1. Classification (NCBI taxonomy): domain Bacteria; kingdom Pseudomonadati; phylum Pseudomonadota; class Alphaproteobacteria; order Hyphomicrobiales; family Bartonellaceae; genus Bartonella; species Bartonella bacilliformis. Next base: position 321,762 of record NC_008783.1, read on the forward strand.
TTTCTTCAATTGGTTGTCTTTCTAACCCACGAAATGCTAAAATTTTTGAAATACGCCCAGTTTCTAAAACTGTTCCATCTTGTCCAAGAATTTTAACGTTTTGATTGGGCTTAATAGAGCCTGAATGAATTCGTCCTGTAATGAGGCGGCCCAAAAATGGATCTGCTTCAAGAATAGTACCGATCATGCGGAATGGCCCCTCCGCTACAGTTGGTGCAGGTACATGGCGAATTACAAGATCAAATAAAGGGCTTAATCCCTGATCTTTTGGTCCTTCAGGGGATTCAGCCATCCATCCATCACGACCTGATCCATAAAGAATAGGAAAATCAAGCTGTTCATCGGTTGCATCAAGAGATGCAAACAGATCAAAAACTTCGTTAATGACTTCATCAGCACGTGCATCAGGTCGATCAATTTTATTAATGACAACAATAGGACGTAGACCTACTTTCAATGCTTTTCCAACAACAAATTTCGTTTGTGGCATAGGTCCTTCAGCGGCATCAACAAGTACAATCGCTCCATCCACCATATTGAGAATACGTTCAACTTCTCCTCCGAAATCAGCATGGCCAGGAGTGTCAACAATGTTAATTCGGGTATCTTTCCAAACGACAGATGTTGCTTTTGCTAAAATTGTAATACCGCGTTCTTTTTCGATGTCATTTGAATCCATCATGCGCTCACCGGTACGCTGGTTATCACGGATATTTCCTGATTGTCTGAGAAGCCCATCTACAAGTGTTGTTTTACCATGGTCAACGTGGGCAATGATGGCGATATTACGCAATTGCATAAATTTTCTTCTTTTCGTTTAATGAAATTTCATTTGAGGCAAAGTTTTTGTATTTTTTACTTTGCAGTTTGAAGTCTTGTACAGTTTTTTTTATAATTTTGGAAGAGGAAGAACTGCTTTTCTAAGGAAGTATTTATGAAGATTTTTTGTATATTTTGCAGTTTTTGTAAGTTTTGAGAACCCCTTTGATAGAACCTCTATTTCATATAGAGTGCGCATTCAATGCAACCTAATCTCCTTATATGGTATTAAGCTGCATTGAATGTATTTTTTATATATTCGAGTTAGAGCAAAGTTCCAGATAAGATGATAGAAGCAATAGAGAAATAAATCACAATTCCCATAACATCTACTAAAGTTGCAACAAAAGGAGCTGAAGCACTTGCTGGATCAAATTTAAAAGATTTAAGAATAAAAGGAAGCATAGAGCCAGACAAAGAACCAAATGTCACAACTCCAACCAATGCAGCACCTACTGTCATAGCAACAAGAATCCAGTGTTCACCATAATTATAGATACCGAGTTGTTGCCAAAGTATAATGCGCATAATTCCGATACCTCCGAGTAGAAGACCCAGAGCTACTCCTGCTGGAATTTCACGCATGATAACTCTCCACCAATTTTTGAGTGAGAGTTCACGTAAGGCTAATGCGCGAATGATAATGGATGTTGCCTGTGATCCGGAGTTTCCTCCTGAGCTCATAATGAGAGGAATAAACAGCGTAAGAACAAGAGCTTTTTCAAGCTCATCTTCAAAATGTTGCATGGCACTTGCTGTTAACATTTCACCCATAAAGAGTAGAGCAAGCCAGCCGCCGCGTTTTTTCATCATGCCAAGAAAATTTATCTGCATATAGGGTTTGTCAAGAGCTTCCATACCTCCAAATTTATAGGTATCTTCACTCATTTCATCGACTATAGTATCAAGCACATCATCGACCGTTACAATACCAATGACGTGATTATTGTCATCGATAACTGGTACAGAGAGAAGATCGTGGCGTTGAAAAAGGCGAGCAACATCTTCATGATCTGTAAAAGGTGATATTGTAATCGGCGTGTCATGTGCAGAAACATTGAGAATTTGATCATCAGGTGAAGCAAGAATAAGACTACGCAACGAAACAGCTTTTAGAAGCTCACCTGTTTTGGGATCAATAACATAGCTTGTATAAACTGTTTCACGCGTTTGTTCAACATCACGAATGTGATCTAGAGTTCTTTGTACGGTCCAGTTTGCTGGAATTGTTATAAACTCTGTTGTCATTAAGGCACCAGCCGTATGGTCAGGATAACTGGTAAGTTTTTTAAGTTCAGTCCGTGTTAATGGTTTTAGTAAAGCATAAAGCTGTGTACGTGTTTCTCCATTAATTTCTTGGAAAACGTCTGCAGCAGCATCTGCTGACATGCCATCAAGAATTTCGACAGAACGATTAATAGGCAGAAGTTCAAGAATAGCAGCTGGTTGTTCGAGCTCTGGTTTATCAAAAAGTTCAATCGTATAATCGAGCGGTAAAAGACTGAGAATAGTTACACGTTCCATAATATCAAGATCGTTGATTATATCAATCGAGTCAGCAAAATGACGATTTTTAAATTCTTCGGCGATCGCCTCCGGAGAAAGATTTTTGAAGTCGAAGGTTGTTTCAATTTTAGTCATGCTCAAGCACCTTCCAAAAGTTAGAAAATTACGGATCTGGATATATGGATAGGAATAAATTAAAATTATAAGAAAATTAAAAGAAAGTCCCACTCCATTTCTTCCTCAATTGTTAATATTTCAACTAAAGTCAAGGATAGATCACAGGCTATAAACAGTTTCATCTTCGCAATAGATGGCGCTTTTATTTTTATCTATCTTTTATAAGAAAGTTGTTTTTTATTTTTTTGTATTAAAAATATGAGTTTAAAAGACTGTTTTGAAGCGCATTGAATAATTTGATAGTGTGATCAATACATATTGTGAAAGTTGTTATTTTACAAATTTTATAGGAGGCATGGAATATCATGACGAAAGAGGCAATATTGGATTGGACAGGATTTTCAGGGCTTCCAGATTTTTCTTTAATAAGTGATGATGATTTTAAGCCTGCTTTTGAGCAAGCGCTTAAAGAAGCTGAAGAAGAAATAGAAAAAATTGCATCTATAGCAGAATCACCAACACTTGAGAATTTTTTGCAACCTTTTGAGCTTTCTGGAAGGGCACTTGATCGCATGTGTTCAATATTTTTTATGCGTTCAGGTGCACATAGCAATGCATTGATTCGGCAGTTAGAAAAAGAATTTATTGTAAAGCTTTCTCGTTATTCGTCAAAAATTATGATGGATACCCGCATCTTTATGAAAATGGATGTGCTTTATAAACAAGCACAGCAGAATGCGTATGATGGTGAAACGAAGCGCGTGATTGAGCAAGGGTGGAAACAGTTTATATATAATGGTGCAAAACTTGATGAAAAAGGTAAGAAACACCTTGCTGAAATCAATGAAAAGCTTGCTCTCCTAAACGCTACTTTTGGTCAACATGTGTTAAAAGATGAAGCTGAATGGGTTTTATTTTTAGAAAAAACAGATTTATCTGGTTTACCTGATGATCTGGTTTCTTCAATGAAAGAAATTGCATGTGAAAAGGGGCGTGATGGAGTTTATGCGCTGACATTGACACGCTCGATTGTTGAACCTTTTTTGAAATTCTCGCATCATCGTGATTTACGTAAAATAGCGTTTCAAGCTTGGTCTAAACGTGGTGAAAATAGCAATGATAATGATAATCGAGAGATTATTGTAGAAATTATCAAGCTTCGAGATGAAAAAGCTAAATTGCTGGGATATAAATCCTTCGCGGATTTAAAACTCGATAATACTATGGCCAAGAGCGTGGATTCAGTTATGAATTTGCTCATGCCTGTGTGGGAGCGAGCAAGAGCTAAAGCTGCTGCTGAGCAGGCTGAATTACAAAGTTTTTCAGAAAATCAAGGAAATAATGAATTTTTAGCTGCTTGGGATTGGCGTTATTATGCTGAAAAATTACGTGCTGAAAAATTTTCTCTCGATGAAGCTGAAATTAAACATTATTTTCAGTTGGACCGCATGATTGAAGCAGCGTTTTCAGTAGCAGGAAAACTTTTTGGAATTTCATTTGAAGAAAAAACATCTACAGTGCTTTGGCACCCTGATGTGCGTTTTTGGGAAGTGAAAAAATCTGATGGGGGGGTGCTTGGGCACTTTATCGGCGATTATTTTGCACGTTCTTCGAAAAGGTCTGGTGCATGGATGAGCAGGCTGCAATCGCAGCATAAATTGGGTAGTGGACAAAAGCCTATCATTTATAATGTTTGTAATTTTGCTAAGCCGCCTAAAGGGGAGGTTGCTCTTTTATCGCTGGATGATGCGCGTACACTTTTTCATGAATTTGGGCATGCGTTGCATGGTTTGCTTTCTGATGTAACATGGCCATCTGTAGCAGGGACATCTGTTTCTCGTGATTTTGTTGAGTTACCCTCTCAACTTTACGAACATTGGTTGACTGTGCCAGAGGTATTAAAATCTTACGCTACGCATGTGAAAACAGGTCTGCCTATGCCACAAGATTTATTAAATAAAATTGCATTAGCACATAAATTTAATGCCGGTTTTTGTGCAGTTGAATTTATTTCATCAGCTTTAGTTGATATGGCCTTTCATAGGGGAGAAATAGTAGATGATCCGGCATTATTTGAGCATAAGGAATTAGAAAAACTGAAAATGCCTGATACAATTGTTATGCGTCATCGTCCTCCGCATTTTACGCATATATTTTCAGGGGATGGTTATGCTGCGGGTTATTATTCTTATATGTGGTCAGAAGTACTTGATGCTGATGCTTTCCAAGCTTTTGAAGAAACAGGCGATGTTTTTCATCCAGAGCTTGCTGAGCGACTAAAGCGCTTTATCTATTCTGCAGGAGGCAGTTGTGATCCAGAGGAGCTTTATGTAGCTTTTCGGGGGCAATTGCCTTCACCAGAGGCGATGATTGAAAAACGTGGCTTGTAAAAAATATAACCAATATGGTGTGAGCCATATGAGTCTTTACTTTAGGTTATGAAGATATCGTATTTCCTCATGAAATAGGCTATTATGCTGGCTTTGTTTAGAGTTTTTTTATGGCTCTCAAGGGATACGCTATAGAAAAGCAGACAAATCGACTGTACCCAACAGAAAAGGAATGAGAATTTTACTCAAAATTATTGTTTCCTAAGCAGTAAAAGAACTTCATAATTTGGGTATCCGTTGACTTCTAAGCCATGGAGAAGCTGAAAATCTTTGATTGCTTTTTTGGAAGCTGTACCAATTTTACCGTCAATTTCCCCTTTATAATGACCAAGCTTAGCTAAGTGAGATTGTAATTCCATGCGCTCCTGGAAATTAATAGGCTTAAATGGCCGTTTCCAATCTTGTACTAATCCGGAGTGTCCAGCAATACGGTTAGCAAGGAGAGAAACAGCGAAAGCATAGCGATCCGCATTATTATAACGTTTCAAAACAAAGAAATTTTTTGTTACCAAAAATGCAGGTCCCTCAGGGCCATCAGGTAATTTCAGTGTTGCATATTCAGAAGGAGAAGGAAAGGGTTTTCCATTCGCATTTTGAACACCGAGTTTTGTCCATTGTGCAAAGGAAAGCTTATCATCAGGCAATTGTTTACCATGCGGTAACTTGACTTCAAATCCCCAATGAAGGCCAGGTTGCCAACCGTTCATGTGGAGAAGATTAGCAGCCGTAGCAAGCGCATCTGGAATTGATGTCCAGATATCGCAATGTCCATTTCCGTCCATGTCAACAGCATAAGCAAGATAACTGCTTGGGATAAATTGTGTATGCCCTAATGCACCAGCCCAAGATCCGGTAAGTTGAGAGCGATGAATTGCACCACTTTGGAGAATTTTCATGGCAGCGATAAGTTGCGTCCGTGCGTATTTTTCACGTTTTTTATCAGCATAGGCTAAAGTTGCAAGGGAACGAATAGCATCACGCATCATCCTCTTGTTTTCTAAGGCTTTTCCATAGTTACTTTCCATTGACCAAATGGCAAGGATGATATGACTGTTAACGCCAAAACGTTTTTCAATTTTATCGAGCCATGTTTTCCATTTTTTTGCATGATTCCGTCCTCCTACAATCGCGATATCATGAATACGATTATCAAAGTAGTTCCAAGAAGAATCAACAAACTCTGGTTGATAGGCTGCTCGCTCCAACACTTCTGGATCAATTGCCTGAACTGTTTCAAATGCCATATCGAATGTGGCTGACGAAATATTGTTAGCTAAAGCTGTTTTTTTAAATTCTTGAATCCAAATCTTAAAGCCACTGTCAGCATGTGTATGCGAGGAAAAAAGCATTAAAGAAGTAAAAACTACAAAAGCGAAACCAATGATAAGAGGTCTCCAATTTATTAATCGCCCTGAAAAAGCGAATGTACTAGGCTCTGCTTTTTGCATTTTTTATTTCCGTCAATGTTAAATTATTTTGATTGAGGTCATTTCATTTTCGTATTTGAGTTTATAGAGTATGTTGTCAAGTTAAACAGAAATTTTAAAATAAACCATTTACATTGAAAATACTCTAATCCAATTTTTCTATCCGTGTCCTTTATAATTGCAATTGAGATAGTAAAATATATCTTAATATTTTCGTTAAGATATGATGACAACATTGAGTCAAAAAATTATACCGTGAAACATCATGTCTACAATCAGGAGAGTCAGTGTGCAAAAGATTCGTAAAGCAGTCTTTCCCGTAGCGGGTCTTGGTACTCGTTTTCTTCCAGCAACAAAAACAATTCCTAAAGAAATGCTGACCATTGTTGATAAGCCTGTTATTCAATATGTAGTAGATGAAGCTCTTGAGGCTGGTATTGAGCATCTTATTTTTGTCACTGGGCGCAATAAAGCAGTGATAGAAGATTATTTTGATGCTCAAGTTGAGCTTTATGCAACACTTGCTGAGCGTAGCAAAAAAGAAGAACTGCAGCATTTACAAGATTTACAGCCGCAACCAGGGATGACATCTTTCACTCGACAACAGCAACCTTTAGGGCTTGGGCATGCTCTTTGGTGCGCACGTGAGTTGGTTGGCAAGGAACCTTTTGCCTTATTGTTACCAGACATGTTGATGCAAGCTAAAAAAGGATGCCTTTCTGAAATGATACATCTTTATGAAAAAACGCAAGGAGGAAATATCGTTGCTGTTCAGGAGTGTCATGCTGAAGATGTTCATAAATATGGTATTGTCGGCAAAGGAGAACAAATTGCGAATGGTTTTGAAATTACACAGATGGTAGAGAAACCAGAAAAAGGAACAGCTCCGTCTAATTTATACATTAATGGACGTTATATTTTGCAACCAGAAATATTTGATATTCTCTCTAGTCAAGAACGAGGAGCAGGAAATGAAATTCAGTTGACAGATGCTATGGTGCGGCTTTCAGATAAGCAGGCTTTTTTTGGTTTTCAGTTAGATGGGAAAACTTTTGATTGTGGTTCTAAAACTGGTTTTATTGAAGCCAATGTTGCATTTGCTTTAGCACGTACAGATTTGTGTCAACAAGTTTCTTCTTCATTAAAAAATTTATTGGAGACGGTAAAAGTTTAGATATGGTATTTTTAATTTCGGTTATCAAATTTGGTTACGATGACACAGTCTGTTGATATGTTAGCTTTACAATGCGCGGTTACATCAGCGCTTAAAACGATTTCTAGTGAAAAACAGGGACTTGCTGTTCTTGAAAAAGCTCTTCTTAAGAATCTTTCTCACTCTTTTAGAGAAGCTGTTCAAACTATTAGGGATGCTAAGGGTCGTGTAGTGATCACTGGGCTTGGTAAAAGTGGTCATATAGGAGCAAAAATTGCTGCAACGTTAGCTTCAACTGGGACACCTGCTTTTTTTGTACACGCTGCAGAAGCTAATCATGGTGATCTTGGTATGATTAGTTTTAGTGATGTTATTCTTGCTGTATCGTGGTCAGGTGAAACTACTGAATTAAGTGGTATTATAAATTACGCTAAGCGTTTTCGTACGCCGCTTATTGCAATAACATCGGGTGAAAACTCTACATTAGGGAGACAGGCTGACATTGTATTATTGTTACCAAAGGTAGAAGAGGCTTGTCCCCATGGGCTCGCTCCGACAACTTCAACAATTATGCAATTAGCGATGGGGGATGCATTGGCTGTTGCTCTTTTGGAAATGCGTGGCTTTACCGCGATAGATTTTAAGATTTATCACCCTGGAGGTTCTCTTGGTGCACGTCTTAAATATGTGCGTGATATTATGCATCAGGGTGATAATATTCCTTTAGTTATACAGGGCACGCTCATGACTGAAGCAATGAGTGTTTTGGTTGAAAAACGTTTTGGTTGTGTTGGTGTTGTGAATCAACAAGGTGAATTGATTGGAATTGTGACGGATGGTGATCTTGCACGCAATATTCATCGTGATTTGTCACAATTTAATGTTGATGAGATGATGACAAAGGATCCAAAAATTTTGAGTCCAGATGCACTGGTTGGTACTGCTATAGCTTTTATTCATGATCATCATATTGGTGCATTTTTTGTAGTTGAAAATAAAAAACCCGTCGGGATCGTTCATTTTCATGATCTTTTGCGTGTTGGTGCTGCTTAAATTGAAAACTGTTGCTATCAAGTAAAGTTCTTACCATCTGATAGCGGGATAGAATCAACATCGTGAATGGAGATTATCTTTATTGAAGGATCTCTAATTAAAGACTATTTTCTCCATATTAACATTTTGCAGCCTTTTTGGAGAATAGTCATGTAGATTGATATATCTTCTCTTTTTTTCAAAGGGGAAGATACATCCATCCTCTTGATAAACGCTTGATAAGATATCTTGGTTTTTATTTAAATTTTGCGGTTAAGAGAAAATTGTAAGCCATTACTTGATGTGCAGAAAAGTTGCATCGCATTGTTTGATATTGTGCAATCTGCTCGCGATATGGTTCCACGGAGAATTGAGTGTATTTCAATTTCTACATGTTGAGTATTGACATAGTTGTAAATGCCTTCTGACAATTTCTCTTCTGTATCTGCTGCCCGTGTTTCAAAAATGCCATTATGGAAAGAAGAAACGATACCGTTTGTATCAATCCACTCCCCATCAATTCCATTTGGTATATTTCTTACAAATGGGTATTGCCCATAATACTGCGAAAAACTACAAGCCGCTAGTAGCAAGGCAGTGATTGTAAGACATGAAATACTGTAGATATGTTTCATTTGTTGCACTCTATTTGTTTTTAATTTTTGTGTCAAATCACGACAATTGTCGTTAAGTTATTCTTAGTCAATATGAGACTTTTGATGAAAATCAATGAAAAAGCAAAAAGTTGGCAAAAAATACCTTAATGTTGTATTTAGTGAAGAGCTTAATAGAGTGAACACGCGGGACACAAGAGGTGAAAATATATTCTTATGGTTTGCGACGACTCTAATATTAGTATGCTTAATAATCTCAGAGGAGATTATTAAAGTCATGATTGGTCCCATTCTTATTGCGAGTGAAGACCATGGAAAACGTATAAAGCTTTCTGCTACGCTCCGAGGTTTTGGTCACCGTGTTATTGAAGCAGAAAATAGTTTACGTACGATTGATCTTTTACACAGACGTAAAAATATTGTGCTTGCGTTGCTTGATGTTGTGATGAGTGATTTAAGCGCGAGTGATGTGATTACAATGGTTAGAGCTGCTGGAGTATTTGTTCCTATTGTTGTTATTGCAAAACAAGATGATGAAGAATCACTTCAGAGAGCTTTAAGCGCTGGAGCTATGGATTATTGGATTTATCCAGTAACGCCATTGCGGTTGAGAATCACCTTGAATAATCTTTCATTGATTTCTGCTTTGAAGCGCGAAGTTCACTATACTCAGAAAAAAAATAAAAATCATTTACGGTTTTCTGATCTTCATATAAAAAGTGATGTAATCCAAGAACTTTTAGAACAAGCAAAAAGAGCTGCTAATTCCTCACAGAATCTTTTAATAGAAGGTGAAGTAGGAACTGACCGTGAAACTTTAGCTCGTGTTATTCATCATGAAAGTTTGTTTTCAGAGGGACATTTTATCCGTTTTCAATGTTTACCTATCACTGATCCGCAAGAAGAAAACCGTGTATGGTTTGAAGAATTTTTGCCATTAGTTTCTTCCTCTGAAAAGGGAACACTTTGCCTTTGTGATGTGGATCGACTTGAGCCTATACAGCAAAGGCGTTTTGCAAATTACTTTAAAGAGAGAGTAGAGGTTACAAAAAAACGAACCCCATTTTTGCGTGTTATTGCTACTTCAACATCACGGCTTATGGATTTGATTAAGGAAGACTTTTTTTTACGTAACTTGTTTGAACAATTTTCCCAATTGCATATCAGGGTTCCTTCTTTAAGAGAATTAAGGGATGCTCTTCCAGAAATTTCCCAACGCTTGATCGATCGCATTATTGTGGAAACAGGGCGATCGCATATACATGGTTTAGCGGGATCAGCTATTTCATTGCTTATGCAATATGATTGGCCTGGTAATCATAACGAACTTGAGAATTTGCTATTTCGTGCTGTTTTACTCAGTGAGGGGCCGTTATTAACGATTAAGGATTTTCCACAATTAATGGGAAATCCATTAGTGAGCACCTCAAAAGTTATTGATAGCACTGTTCAAGAGCATTATGAAGAAAAATTCATAAAATTTTTCAATATTAATGGACATGTTCGTACTTTCGCTGAGATGGAGCGCGATATTATTGAAAAGGCTGTTAAGCATTATAAGAGACGTATGAGTGAAGTTGCTCGCCATCTTAATGTAGGGCGTTCTACACTTTATCGTAAGATGGATGAATATGAAGGCAATAAGCAATTAACAACGGAGTAAGATCTATAACAGATTTTCAATTATAGAAATTAATTTTGGAAAAACATAATTTCTTTTGATGAAAAAATGGAGAATTTCTAATTTTAAAAAAGCATTATTTATTGTAAAATTTACTTATTTTTTTGGTTTAAGTTGTTTACAATTTCAGCCATATGCAATTTTATTTGATGATATCATTGTTAATGTTATTCTATAGCTTAAAGTTTTTATTGTTTCAGATAAAGCTGTTTTTGCAAATGATCGGAGCTATTTTCACGTTTTTGAGCGCTAAAGCTAGCTTGGAATCATCAATGTTGTTTTTATATTTTTGCAGCAAAAAGTAGTATTCAGCTTTAGTATTGTCATACATACTCATGGCTGTAGAATAGCTTTAAAATAGAAAGTTTATTCCTTTGACACTGCTACATATTGTTATCAGTTCTATCATATTTTTTATTATTGCTTATATATTAGCGATTTACACTTATGGCCGTTTTGTCAGAAATGCCAAGGGAAAATGTTCCTATGCATTTGATGTTAAGGAAGATGAAACCAAGCTTGATCGTATAGTGAGTCAATTGGCCAAGGAGACGAATGGATTAGGGGTTGATAAAGATGCTCTTTCACTCATTGTCAGCAATTTGGAGGCATTTGGTGCTCGTGTAGTGGGAGTAGAGCAGGCTGAACGCAGTCTTGATCTGATGTATTATATTTGGGATGATGATTTAACAGGGCGTTTATTACTTAGTGAAGTCGTAGAAGCAGCAGATCGTGGTGTGCGGGTACGTCTTCTTTTGGATGATATCAATGCTCAGGCACGTGATCCAGCTTATATTGCCCTTGATAAACATCCAAATATTGAAGTGAGAATGTTTAATCCAGGGCGATCACGTAATGGTTTTTTCCGTCGTGGCTTGGAGATTATATTACGGGCAATTACTGTGACACGCAGAATGCACAATAAAGCTTTTATTGTGGATGGGCGGATGGCTTTCATAGGAGGACGGAATATCGCAGACTCTTATTTTGATGCAAGTAAAGGGTCAAGTTTTCGTGATTTAGATCTGATGTTAATTGGTCCATCAGTCCGTACAGTCGAAACTATCTTTGATTCTTTTTGGAATAATTCTGTGGTTTTACCCATTCATACTTTGGTTATTCCAAAAAGTGCGAGCGATCTTGACAATTGGAGAGCTAAATTACGGAAGTTCCGCAATTCCAAAGCTGCAAAAATTTATCTCGATTATGTTAATGAGCATGTGAATTTTGAATATTTTCTTCAAGTAGGCAAAAAATTATTTTCAGCAGACAAAGTTAATGTGCTCTCTGATCCTCCAGAAAAAGCATTACGCAAAAAAGCAGGAAATTGGTTGATGGAGGTACTTTCACAAGTTATTGGGGAGGCTCAAAAGACGCTTCAGATTACATCGCCTTATTTTGTCCCTGGTAAGGCAGGAACACAGAATTTTAGTAATTTGGTATCAAAAGGCGTTGATGTTAAAATTCTGACTAATTCTTTAGCAGCTACAGATGTAGCAGCCGTGCATGGCGGTTATGCATCTTATCGTAAAGCATTATTGAAAAGCGGTGTTAAACTCTATGAGTTAAAGCCAGATGGAGGGACTCACCGATTGCGGTTATTTAGATCGAATAAGGCAAGTTTACATACAAAGGCTTTTTTAATTGATCATAAAACTGCTTTCATTGGGTCTTTAAATTTTGATCCTCGGTCAGCGTCTTTAAATACAGAAATGGGTGTTTTGTTTGAATGTGCACCAATTACAATGAGGTTAGATTTTCTGTTTTCTGAGGAAACGACAGGTGAAATGAGTTATCATTTGCATCTTGGTGATGATAATCGCATTTATTGGAATTTTATCAAAAACGAGAAGCAATACACTATTGATTATGAGCCAGAAAGTAATTTTGGCGTCGTGTTTTTGCAAAAATAATAAGTTGGTTACCTATTGAATCACAGTTATAAACTATTATGCCATAGGAATATTTTTCTTTCCATTTTATGTATAGGATGGCATAATCTGTCGCCAATCCAAAATTTATGAGAAACACAATTACATCTTCAAGCTGTTTTAGTGTTCTGTTATCAAGGGAATTTGGTCATGGCAAAAATTATTGAAACAAAAACCGGTATGTTGGCACTTACCTTTGATGATGTGCTTTTGCAGCCCGGTTATTCTGTCGTTATGCCTAGCCAAGTGGACCTAAAAACACGTATTGTAGCCGATATTGAGCTTAATTTACCGTTGCTTTCTGCTGCTATGGATACAGTGACAGAATCGCGTTTAGCTATTGCTATGGCTCAAGCGGGTGGCCTTGGTGTTATTCATCGTAATATGCTTTCTGAAGAGCAAGCTGAAGCGGTACGTCAGGTGAAAAAGTTTGAGTCTGGTATGGTTGTTAATCCGGTAACAATTGGGCCAGATGCTACACTTGAAGAAGCAAAGGATTTAATGCATTTTCATGGTATTTCCGGTATTCCAGTTGTTGAAAATGGTGCTAAAGGTGGAGTTGTTGGCCGACTTGTTGGTATTTTGACGAATAGAGATGTGCGCTTTGCATCAGATCCTAGACAAAAAATCCATGAATTAATGACGCATGAAAATTTGATTACAGTGCGTGAGAATGTTCAATTAGATGAAGCAAAATACCTTCTACATCATCACCGTATTGAAAAATTATTGGTTGTTGATGAACAAAATCGTTGTGTTGGTTTGGTGACAGTCAAAGATATTGAAAAGGCACAATTGCATCCAAATGCGACTAAAGATTCTCAGGGGCGTTTACGCGTTGCAGCTGCAACTACTGTAGGGGATGATGGAATTGAGAGAGCTGAACGATTAATTGATGCTGGTGTTGATGTGTTGGTGATTGATACAGCTCATGGGCATTCTCAACGCGTATTAGAAACGGTTGAGCGTATTAAAAAGATGGCGCTCTCTGTTTCTGTTATTGCTGGTAATGTGGCGACGTCACAAGCAACGCAGGCATTGATTGATCGTGGTGCGGATGCAGTAAAAGTGGGTATTGGTCCTGGTTCGATTTGTACAACACGAATTGTTTCAGGTGTTGGTGTGCCTCAGCTTTCAGCTATTATGGATGCTGCAGAAGTTGCTAATAAGGCAGGTATTCCGGTTATTGCCGATGGTGGTATAAAATCTTCGGGTGATTTTGCTAAAGCTTTAGCAGGTGGAGCTTGTGCTGCTATGATCGGTTCTTTGTTAGCAGGTACTGAAGAAAGTCCTGGTGAAGTTTATCTCTATCAAGGTCGATCTTTTAAAGCGTATCGTGGTATGGGGTCGGTTGGAGCTATGGCAAGGGGATCTGCAGATCGTTATTTTCAGGCTGAAGTTCGTGATGAGCTCAAATTGGTTCCTGAGGGTGTTGAGGGACAAGTCGCGTATAAGGGCCCTATAGCATCTGTTTTGCATCAGCTAGCTGGAGGGTTGCGTGCTTCAATGGGGTATGTTGGAGCGAAAAATTTAGCGGAGTTCCATGAAAAGGCGACATTTGTTCGTATTACCAACGCTGGCCTTTATGAAAGCCACACACATGATGTTTCTATTACGCGTGAGAGCCCAAATTATCGTGGTCCTGTGTAATTAAGATCTCCTGCATCATCATAGCAGTACAAAAAAAATCTCTCAGATTAACGGTTGTAAAAGAGTTTTTTGGTCTCTTGTCATCATTATCTCGGCTATGCGAAAGGTGTGAATGAATTGACCGGCAATTAAATTTCTTCTGATAGGTATATGATTAAATTTCTTTTAGCAGATATATTAAATAAAGAGGTTTGGTTTCCGTACTATTTTCATTTTTTGAGAGTATTATTTACGCTGTCTTTTTGGAAAGACAGCATTTTTGAACGTTTGATTTTAGTACCATCTTACCTGATTAGGCTGTTAGACATTTGTTTTTTGTATAACATGAAGAATTTTTCATAATTCTCGCATGATCATGATGGGAATAGGTGTTTTAGGGATGATGTTTTGGGTTTTAGAGCCAAAGAAAAAATTATGTATTTTGGAATGATGGAAAGCGCCCATCAGCAGCATATCAAGATTAAGTGTCTGGACGCTATGAAGGATCATTTGTTCAAAATTATCTTCTGTTTTGAGTGATTCGACGGTAAATTGAGCAGATTGTAATCGTGTTAATGTTTCGTTGAAACTGTCTTGTACGGCTTGTATTTGGTCTTCTGCCATACCTAATATAAAGGTTACATCTTTGAAAAATTCTCGTTTACAAATAAAGTCAATGGCATTCATAATCAATGGGCCACCGTCAAAAGCTATGAAAATTCTTTGAATAGGACGAAATTGGCTTGAAGCAACAAGGATTGGAAGTCTAGAGGAGCGAACAACATTTTCAAAATTGCGACCTAATTGCTTTGTATCAGATTCTGTTTGTTCACCACGTTTCCCCATGACAATAAATGATGATTGATCACCATAAATATTTAATGCATCAGAAAGATTTCCATGGCGCAGACGTGTTTCAATTTCAATTTGACTATGAGAATTGAGGTAATTTTTGGCTTTTTCCAAAGCTTCTTGCCCGATTTTTTGGGTAAAGAGCGCTTTAGCAAGGCCGATATCCTGTTGTTCTGATATCAGTGTATTTTGTATATTATCACTAGTTTGTTGGGTTTCTGGTAAGCTAATTTCCTCTTCTGCTTTATCCAAAACATACAATAACCGAATTGTTGTTTGCATAGATTTTGCAGCCCATAACGCTAGGTCACATACAGGTTTTGCATAAATTGAAGAATCAATGAGAGCAAGGATAGGTTTTGTCATTGTGTTCCCCCTTAATGTTTTTATTTTACAGAATCGCTCATAATTTTCGTTAACAGCTGCATATTAAGGAGTAATAGTTCCATTTTCCTTAAGCGTAAAATATTTTAGAGTTTCGTATTATGAGTATTCAATTTGCCATGTAGATTTTGGGTGGTCTTAAAGTTACTATTAGCAATAGTTGATGAAGCAGATCAGTGTTATTGGTAGAATGATTGACTTGCAAAGATAGAATAGGAGAAATGAATGCGATTAGGTGGGCGTTTACAGGCAGCGATAGAGGTTTTACACGAGATAGAGGTAAGGCATCGTCCTGCAGGTGACGCTTTGAGAGATTGGGGGCTTTCTCATCGTTTTGCTGGAGCAAGTGATCGTGCAGCAATTGGTACAATTGTTTACGATGCTTTAAGACGACGTTATTCGTTGCAATGGCGTATGGATAGTGACGATATTCGAGACTTAGCTTTTGGTACTTTATTAGATTTTGGTGGGATGACGATTGAACAAGTTGATAGCGTTTTAGCAGGCGATCGATTTGCACCCCAATTATTAGGCCTTAAACAGCGTCAGTCATGGCAGACACGCCAATTAGAGGATGCACCAGACTATATTCGTAGCAATGTTCCCCAATGGTGTCAAACTCATCTGTATCCTGTATTCTCTGACAATTGGGTTGTTGAAGCGGCTGCTTTGGCAACACGTCCTTCTTTAGATTTACGTGTAAACAGTTTGAAAGCAACACCAAAGAGAGTGCTTAAGGAATTAGCAAAAACACAAGTGCATTCTTTTTCATGGTTTCAACAAGCGTTAAGAATCGCGCCAACTGAACAGTTTAATCGTCATCCTAATGTCCAGGTTGAGCCCTCTTTTCAAAGAGGTCACTTCGAGATACAGGATTTGGGATCTCAAATTGTCACGCATCTTGTAGAAGCAAAAGCAAGCATGCAGTTATTGGATTATTGTGCAGGCGCTGGTGGAAAAACTTTAGCTTTGTCTTCTCATATGGGCAATCGAGGGCAGATTTATGCTTATGATTCAGACAAAATTCGTTTATCTCCTATTTTTGATCGCCTTCGGCGTGCAGGTGTTCGTAATGTACAAATACGGGGGAATATAGAAGAGTTAAAGCCCTTAATCGGGATGATGGATATAGTTTTATTAGATGCACCCTGTAGTGGCACAGGGACATGGCGTCGTCGTCCAGATTTTAAATGGCGTTTAACGCTCAAGCAAGTCCAGAAACGCCAAGCAGAGCAATGTGCTATTTTGAATCAGGGTCTCAATTATCTTAAACCAGGTGGACGTTTAGTTTACATTACATGTTCTCTTTTTTTTGATGAAAATGAAGAGCAAATTTCCAGGTTTCTGAAACAGCATTCGAATTTTCATCCAATAAATATGCGAGAGCTTTGGCAGCGGCATTTTAGTTTTTCAACTATGCAACCGATATTTTCAGACTATGGGCTCACTTTATCACCGGCAACAACGAAGACAGATGGTTTCTTTTTATCTATTTTGCAAAAGGAGCATTAATCTCTATTTTTATTCCTTTCATTGTAAATTTTATTAAAAGAGTATTTTTCTCGTGCTAATAGGCTTGTTGAAAAGAGAAGGATTGAATAATAAATCTCATTTGCCATTTTTTGCAGTTATTGGTTAGTCATTTTTATGGATACATCACATTCAGACACTGTTCTTATTATTGATTTTGGTTCACAAGTTACACAGCTGATAGCGAGGCGGGTACGTGCAATGGGTGTTTATTCCGAAATTGTTCCTTTTCAATCGGCTTTAGGGGGAATCAATCGAATAAAGCCTAAAGCTGTTATTTTATCGGGTAGCCCTTATTCAACACTTGATAATGGTTCACCACGTGCTCCGATAGAAGTTTTTGAAGCTGGCATTCCAGTTCTTGGTATTTGTTATGGTCAACAAGTTATGTGTGTTCAGCTTGGCGGAAAGGTGGAGGCTGGACATGAGCGTGAATTTGGGCGTGCTTTTTTAGAGATAAAAGAAGAGAGTGCGCTTTTTGATGGTGTGTGGGAAAAAGGATCATCTCAACAAGTTTGGATGAGTCATGGCGATCGCGTGACGGCTTTGCCGGAAGGTTTTTGTGTTATCGGAACATCAAAGGGTGCTCCTTATGCTGCCATTTCTGATGAAAAGAGAAATTTTTATGCAGTGCAGTTTCATCCTGAAGTTGTTCATACACCAGATGGTGAAAAACTTTTGCAAAATTTTGTCTGTAAAATATCTGGGATTAAAAATAATTGGTCAATGGCTGCTTATCGTGATCAGGCGATTGCTGCAATACGTGAGAAAGTTGGCAAAAATCGCGTGATTTGCGGTCTTTCCGGTGGTGTTGATTCATCCGTTACAGCTGTATTGCTTCATGAAGCAATAGGAGATCAACTGACGTGCATTTTTGTAGATCATGGGTTAATACGTAAAAATGAAGCAGAAGAAGTTCTCAAATTATTCCGTGATAATTATAATATAGAGCTTATTCACGTTAATGCTGCTGATATGTTTATCAATGCGTTGGAAGGTGAAACAGATCCAGAGAAAAAACGCAAAACAATTGGTCGTCTTTTTATTGAGGTTTTTGAAGAAGAAACTAAAAAAATAGGTGGTGCAAAGTTTTTAGCACAAGGAACGCTTTATCCAGATGTTATTGAAAGTGTTTCGGCTATTGGTGAAGCAATAACAATTAAAAGTCATCATAATGTGGGGGGATTGCCGGAACGGATGAATATGAAACTTGTGGAGCCGTTACGTGAGCTATTTAAGGATGATGTCCGCTCCTTAGGGAGGGAATTAGGTTTGCCTGAAGAGTTTATTAAACGCCATCCTTTCCCAGGACCTGGTTTAGCAATTCGGTGTCCAGGTGCGGTTACGCGTGAAAAAATAGAAATTTTGCGTGAAGCAGATGCTATTTATCTTGATGAAATCCGTAAAGCTGGGCTTTATGATAAAATTTGGCAAGCCTTTGCTATTCTTCTTCCTGTTCAAACTGTTGGTGTTATGGGGGATGGACGCACTTATGAGTTTGTTTGTGCTCTTCGTGCCGTGACATCTGTAGATGGTATGACTGCTGATTTTTATCCGCACGATATGGATTTTTTAAGCAGGACAGCAGCCCGTATTATTAATGAAGTTCGGGGCATCAATCGTGTTGTCTATGATATAACTTCAAAGCCTCCTGGCACCATTGAGTGGGAATGATGAAGTGTAAGCGTTCAAGAATGCGGAATTATCTAGAATTTTGCATTTAAATTAGTTGATAGAAAAAGAACAATTGTTTGAAAAAGATTGTTGTGGGATTTGATGGTGGTTATTCAAATCACAGCCTTATTCTATTTTAATTGATAGAATTTAAGATTCTGAAGGTATGGAATTATATATATGCTTAAGCCGAAAATTGTTGCGCATCGTGGTGGAGCTCATCTCTATTCTGAAAATACACTTTCGGCTTTTCGCCACGCAATCGCATTGGGAGTTGATGAAATTGAATGTGATGTTCATCTCCTGAAAAGTGGTGAAGTGGTTGTATTTCATGATTTTCATCTTGAACAATTGGTCGGGCAAACAGGGTATATTGACGACATGGATAATGAAATGCGCAAACAAATCCGTGTGAAGGGAAGTACTGAATCTCCCCCTTTATTAGAAGAATTACTTGACCTTTTAATGCCAACGAATGTTGCTCTTCATCTTGAAATCAAAACATGTGGTAACGTTGATCGTGAATATATTTTGTCTCAAAAAGCACTGGAATTAATTAAGGGCCGAGGTTTAGTAGACCGTGTTTCAGCCATTAGTTTTGATGCTGTTAGTTTACGCCCTTTTATAGAAGCAGGAATATCGTCAGGACCATGTATTGATTGCTTTGAAGGTGATATGTTACACTGTTTTTCTAAATGGAAAAAATTAGGGTATTCTGATCTGAGTTTAGATGGCTCAATTGTATCGCAAGATTTTATTGAATCTGCACTGGATGCTGGTTTTACTGTTGGTGTATGGACAATAAATGGGCCAGCGCGTTTATCGCATTGGCTTGATATGCCTGTGCATTACATCACAACAGACCAACCTGATCTTGCTTTACAATTGCGTTCACAGAGGTGAGAATCAGTCTATCATTTTGTTGAGATGTAATGACTATTTTAATCACAAAAAAAGAATA
This sequence comes from Bartonella bacilliformis KC583, assembly GCF_000015445.1. Classification (NCBI taxonomy): domain Bacteria; kingdom Pseudomonadati; phylum Pseudomonadota; class Alphaproteobacteria; order Hyphomicrobiales; family Bartonellaceae; genus Bartonella; species Bartonella bacilliformis. The sequence goes on from NC_008783.1 coordinate 341,462, forward strand.
GACAGGCAAAGTTAGTCATTGATAAAGTTATTAGATCCCAATTTTAACTTTTTTTTGATTATGTGCGGTTCCCAGTTTTTTTGTTAAAAGTATGAAAATTTTGATGAGTGACAGTGAAGTTTAATTTTTGTCCATAATCACTCGTTAAGCGTTCCTTTATATCAACGGTAAAGAGGATATCATTCCAGCGTGTTAAAACATGACAGCCTGTACCTATAGGCCTAATGAATTCAATTTGCGTATGAAAGACAGGACCTTTATCTGGATATTCTCCTAACAAGATTGCTTCTGGTCTAAATGCTAAAATATCAGTATCTTTGCTACAAGAAAATAAATTGCCTAAGTGTTTTTCTAGAGCTTGACGATCAAGAAAATTAATAGGAGGGGAGCCAATAAAATCCGCAACAAAAATTGTTTTAGGGCAATCATAAATTTCCATTGGGGTTCCAATTTGTTCGATAGTCCCCTTATTCATAACAACCATTTTATCGGCTAATGTCATAGCTTCTAGTTGGTCATGAGTAACGTAAAGGCTGGTCGTTTTTAATGAACGCTGTAGTTTTTTAATCTCAATACACATGTGAGCACGCAATTTTGCATCAAGATTTGACAGTGGTTCATCAAAGAGAAAAACGCGTGGCTTGCGAACAATAACTCGTCCCATTGCAACACGTTGGCGTTGTCCTCCTGATAATTGTTGTGGTTTACGGTCAAGAAATGGCTCTATTTCCAAAAGTTTTGCAACATGTGCAATACGCTTATTAATGTCTTCTTTGGGCGTTTTACGATTTTTGAGACCATATTCCAGGTTTCCACGTACTGTCATATGTGGATAAAGTGCATAATTTTGAAAGACCATAGCAATATCACGGTCTGCTGGTTCACGATTATTGATAAGCTCATTATCAATATAGAGTTCACCTGAGGTGACTTTTTCAAGTCCAGCAATGATGCGTAATAAGGTTGATTTTCCACATCCTGAAGGGCCAACAATGACAAGAAATTCGCCATCGGCAACAGTTAAGTTTAGATCATTAATAACAAAAATGTCATTGTCATATTGCTTTTTTATATTCAATAACTGGATTGTAGCCACCGTTATTTCTCCGTTTCGATGAGGCCTTTAACAAAAAGCCGATGCATACAAATGACGATTAAAACAGGTGGTATCATAGCAACAACTGATACTGCCATAAGGATATTCCATTGAGGATTATGTTGAAGTGACTCTACCACGAGCTGTTTCAGAATAATAAGAATAGTTTGATGATTTTGATCTGTTGTTACAATAAGAGGCCAGAGATACTGTATCCATCCATAAATGAACATAATGATAAATAAAGAGGCAATATTACTTTTGCTAAGAGGCAAGAGAATATCTTTGAAAAATTTGAACGGTCCTGCACCATCCATACGCGCAGCTTCTAAAAGTTCGTTAGGAACAGTCAGAAAAAATTGACGGAACAGGAATGTAGCGGTTGCTGATGCAATTAATGGAATAATAATTCCACCATAAGTATTGATCATTCCTAGCTGTGCGACCACTGTGTATGTTGGAATAATGCGCACTTCGATGGGGAGCATCAATGTAATGAAAATGAGAGCAAATGCAGTTTTGCGGAAAGGGAAGCGCATATAGACGATTGCATAAGCAGAGAAAAGAGAAATAATAATTTTTCCAATACTAATACTAATAGCCATAATAAATGAGTTCATTAAAAGTGGCCAAAGGCGAGGAAGGCCGAGTTGTACAAGGCCATCACCAAAGATAGTTTTGTAATTTTCGAAACCATATTGTCCTGGGAGAAGAGGAAGTATGCCAGTACTAAATGCAATTGAATTATGGGTTGAGGCGATTATCGCAACATAAACTGGAAAAAAAATAATGATAATACCGAGAATGAGGATGAGATGAGTCAGAAATGTCAAAAAAGGACGATTTTCAACCATGATTTTTCTCTTAATATTGTACGCGACGTTCAATCCAGCGAAACTGGATAAATGTTAAGATAATAACCATCAGCATTAATAGTGTTGATTGTGCTGCTGACGCACCAATTATATGATTTCTGAAACCGTCGTCATAGATTTTATAGACAAGTGTATTTGTTGCACGTGCAGGCCCTCCAGAGGTTATGTTATCAATAATCCCAAATGTATCGAACATAACATGATTGATATTGATAACAAGAAGGAAGAAGGTTGTCGGTGAAATTTGTGGGAAGATTACAGTCCAAAACCGCTTAAAGGGGGTAGCTCCATCAATTGCTGCTGCTTCTATTTGAGAACGCGGAATGGATTGAAGTCCAGCAAGAAAAAAGAGAAAATTGTAAGAGATTTGTTGCCAACTTGCAGCAATCACAATAAGGATCATTGCATGTGTTCCATTAACACGATGGTTCCATATAATTCCTATTTTTTCAAGGATAATAGGGAAAATTCCAATAGTTGGATGAAAAATAAATAACCATAATATTCCTGCTAATACCGGAGCAACTGCATAGGGCCAAAGTAAAAGGATAGTATAAGCTTTTTTTGCGCGGATCACACGATCAACGGAGACAGCTAAAAGAAGCGATATCGACATTGCAACAAAAGTAACGGAGGTAGAAAATATTATAGTTGTGAGAAGTGACTTTATATAAGAAGGATCAGATAAAACTGTTACGTAATTTTCAAAGCCAATGAAAGTTGTTGTAAAACCAAAAGGGTCTTCACGTTCAAAAGAAGATTTTATTGCTTGCACTGCAGGCCAGATAAAAAACAGGAAAATAATAAAAAGCTGAGGAAAAAGTAGCCAATAAGGGAGTAAACTATTTTTAAAATATGCAGATTTTTCTTGCATTTTCAATGCTCTTTAATAAGAGGCGTTAAAGTATGTACAAAAGGATTGAAAAACTTGTTTTTTGTCAAGTTTTTCATATTTAACGATAATTATGAAATTAATGGTTGGTCTTTTCAAATTCACGTAAGAGTCTATTTCCACGTTTAACCGCTGTATTCAATCCATTTTTGGGTGTTTTAAAGCCACTGAGAACAGCTTCTAATTCTTGATCAAGAATAGAACGAATTTGCGGTAAGTTACCAAATCTTATTCCCTTTGAGTTAGCTGTTGGTGGGTTTAAATTGATTTGTCGAATGGCAATATCTGCACCTAAATTTTTATCATAGAAATTTTGTTGTTTACTCAGTTCATAAGCTGTTTTTGTAATTGGAAGGTAGCCTGTTGTCTGATGCCATTTTACTTGATTATCTGCTCTTGAAAGGAATTTAAGGAAAGCTGCTGCGCCTGCGTATTCCTTAGCTGTATGACCTCTTAAAACCCAAATAGAAGCACCACCAACAATAGAATTTTGTGGTGTATTTTCTACATCAGAATAGTAAGGCAACATGCCAAAACCTACATCAAATTGAGCTTCTGAAACAATGCCACCAAGTGATCCTGAAGATTGTATAAAGATTGCACAATTTTGTGCCATAAACATTGGTCCCGAATCTAGTGCTCCAGCTGAGCCACCATAATAGAAAATACCTTGATCTGACCATTTTTTTAGATCAGTCCACATACGTATTTGCAAAGGTCCATTGATCGTCAATTCCGCATCAAGTCCACCTAAGCCATTGTTTTTCGTTCCGAAGGGAATATTGTGAAATGCTGAAAAATTTTCTAGGCCAATCCATTGAGCAGCATAAGCCATTGTAAAACCACATCTTGCTGCTTTGCTATCAATAATTTTTTTTGAAAATTTTTCGATATCTTTCCATGTTTTTGGTGGTTGTTCTGGATCAAGTCCAGCGTTTTTAAAAATATCTTTATTATAAAAAAGAATAGGTGTTGAAGCATTGAATGGCATAGAGAACATTCGTCCCTGAACATCAGAGTAATAGTTGCTGATAGCGGGCAAATAATCTGAAAAATCAAATTCTTGCCCCGTGTCAGCACTAAGCTGATAAATTGGATAAATGGCACCTTTTGCAGCCATCATAGTAGATGTACCGATTTCATAAATTTGGGCAAGAACTGGTTGTTGTTTTCCGCGAAAGGCAGCAATAAGTGAGACCATAGTTTCCTCATATTCGCCGCGAAATGAAGAAACAACAGTATAATCCGATTGGCTTTCATTAAAAGCATGAATCAAATCTTCAGTTTGTTTTCCTAGATCACCACTCATAGAGTGCCAAAAACTGATTGTTGTTTTTGCAAAAGCCGTTGCTGATGCAGTCATAGAAATTATAAATGCCGCCGCGAAAAGATAAAAACGGTTCATAATTCACCCCTTATGGATTGATAGAACACTGTTCTGCCAAGATTTATAGTGTTATCGATGAGTAATCATGATAGCTCTATTTCCAAAGTATGTGACCCATTTAAACATGAACCATGAAAAGGTCAAACGAATTTGTGTGCACCTATCAATTTTACTATTGTTATGGCGGTCGTATGTCAACAAATGTAATTACACACTAATAATACGAAAAGAAGAGTTATAAGGGATGAGCAAGAGGATAAATAATAGTATCCTTATTTAGATTAAATGTAGTAGTGGTAGGGTTTATTGTCTTCAGTTAGGTTCTATTTGGCCTCTGTGATATGTATTTTAAATGTTGCTTTTAAGGATATTATTGGTATTCCAATCGTATCATAATACATGTTTTAATCTTTTGTTATTGAGTTGATAATCGTATTTACATTGTATTGTATCATATCAAGATAAGTAGCAGCGGGGCCATTTTTTTCTGATAATGCATCGGAATAGAGAGTACCACCAATTTTAATGCCTGTTTCTTTTGAAATTTGCTTTATTAAACGGGGATTAGAGATATTTTCAATAAATATTGCAGACGCTTTGTTGGCTTTAATTTGTTTGATTAATTTAGCGACATCTGCTGCGGTGACTTCGACCTCTGTTGAAACACTTTCAGGAGCCAATATGGTGAAACCGTATTCATGAGCAAAATAGCCAAAGGCATCATGAGATGTAATAATCGTACGCTTATCTTCTGGAATGGCAGCAATTTGTGTTGTGATGGTTGTTTGTACGGCATTCAGTTTGTGGATATAGGCGCTAGCATTCTTATTGTAGCTGTCACATGATCGTTGATCGATTTCACAGAAGGCAGTTGCAATATTTTTGACATAAATTTTAACGTTAGGGATAGTTTGCCAAGCATGTGGATCAACATCGCTGTGCATATGATTATGTCCTGTATCATGCATATGGTGTTCTGTATCATGTGTGTGATTTTCGATCTGAAGAGGAAAAATGTTAGCGCTGGCTACAATCAGAGGTGCTTTTGTGCTATTTGCTGCGATTAGTCGATGAATAAAATTTTCTAGATATAGTCCATTGATAAAAATAATATGAGCGTCTTTTAAAGCCTTTGCATCACGAGGGGTTGGTTCATACATGTGAATATTGGCATTACGACCAACAAGAGTTGTCATGACAATACGATCACCTCCTACATTTTTGACTAAATCTGCGAGAATAGAAAAACTTACAACAACTTTTATCTTGTCGTGCGCAATAGCAGAAAATGTGAATAAGGAAAAAAGTGAAAGAAGACCTAGCAGAATGAATGGTTTAACAAATTTTCTCATGATGATTGCCTTATAATAAAGGAGAAGAATAAAATAAGCGAGGGAACCACGTTACAATGAGGCCGCGTGGGCTTATGAGGCAAGAAAGAAGATACATAAATCCTGCAACCATAATGATAGCAGGACCAGAGGGAAGTGACATATGAAAAGAAACTAATAGACCAAATATGCTAGAAATTATTCCCAAAATAACAGAAAGTACACAAATAGGGCCTAGATGTGAAAGCCAAAAACGGGCTGTGATAGCTGGGATCATCATAATCCCAATAGACAATAATGTTCCAAGTGATTGGAAACCACCAACCAAATTAAACACCATAAGTTTAAGCAATAATATGTGTATATATTTTCCTAATGGAGAAAATGATCTAAAAAACAAAGGATCAAGGCTTTCTATAACAAAAGCGCGCCAGAAAATGCATAGACTGCTCACCGTTATTATTGTTATAGCGGCAATGAGCCAAAGAGTTTGTGCATCGATTGCTAATATTGAACCAAACAAAAGATGGAGCAGATCAATCATTGATCCTTTGAGTGAAATAATAATGATGCCTGCTGCTAGCGCAATAAGATAGAAGACTGCCATAGATGCATCTTCTTTTTGCAAACTATTTCGTGAAATCAAAGCAGTTGCTAGTGCAACAAGGAGGCCAGCTAAGATACCACCGATCGTCATGGGTATGAGAGAGAGTCCAAAAAAAAGAAAAGCGGTAGCAACACCAGGAAGAATGGCGTGAGATATGGCATCGCCCGTTAAACTCATACCACGCAGCACTAAAAGTACACCAATAGGGCAAGCGCTGATTGTCAATAAAATTGAAGCTATTAAAGCATTTTGCATAAATTGGAAATCAATAAAAGGAGAAAAGAAAAGGCTATACATTTATGATGATCCAATTTCATTACAGTCATTGATAGTAAGATTCTGTAGAACGATAAGAAAAAAGCTGGGTATAGAAGGGCTGCATGATATCATGATTGTTGGTTTTGAAGAACTGTATAGTTTCTCCATAACAAGCACATTGTTTATTAATCTGAATCATTTGAGGAAAATGTTTTTGAACCATGCAGGAATCATGCAGTGCTACGAGGATTGTTCGGCCTTGTTGGTGCCAATGAGCAATGAGTGCAAGGAGGTCTTTTTGAGTATTAAGATCTACGCCGTTAAAGGGTTCATCGAGTAATATAATATCAGAATCCTGCACAATAATGCGCGCAAAAAGGGCCCGTTGTAATTGTCCATTTGATAATTCATCAAGTGAACGGTGAGCCAACGCTGTAAGGCCAACCATTTCTAATGCATTTTGAACTTTGTATTGATAAGGACGTTGGTTTTTTAATAATCCACAAAAAGACCATAACCCTGTTTTGATAAGTGCTTCCACATTAATTGGAAACGTTCGATCGATATCGCATTGCTGAGCAAGGTAGGCAATACGGTTTTGTGTTGGTTTTACAATTTTTCCACTGATCGGTTTAATTAATCCAGCAATGGCTTTCAGGAGTGTAGATTTTCCAGAACCGTTATCACCCGTTATTGCAATTAATGAATGCGCAGCTATCTTTGTTGAAAACTCTTTAATTATTATTTTATTTGCATAGCTTAGTGTTACATTGTCGAAATGCAAGTCCATCATGGATACCATCTTGTTATTATGTATAAAAGGTTATGTTATATAGTTACATTTGTCAATAAAGTGTTCTACCTTTCGTATTTTTAGGGAGTTGTGTGTGGCAATGGTAAGATAGTGGAAAATTAAAAATAGCATTTGAATTTTTCTTGCATGCTATATCATGTATGTATACCATATATAGTGTCAGAATGATTTGTGATTCCAAATAAATGCAAGTCATTGAAGAGTGTAGTGTGTCTTATTTGAGATCCAAATTGCTTCTACGATATAACAGCAAACAGAAAAGTGTATGAGTAGGTATACGGGATAAAAATTCTACTAAAATGTTTATTTTGGAGGGTTTTGTTCGTTGTTTGTGAGTTAAAGCCTGTTTTGAATGCAAAAAATCAAAACAAAGGACTAAAGAGAAGCCGTGAAGATAGTGTATTTTTTCATCGGGTTTTGTTTTTGAAAAAACGATAAAAAGAGAGTCAAATGCCGGTATGTGCTCATTTTGTGTCAATGATTTTTGATTATTTGCGTGAGGGGGATAGTGATTGAGGTTGTATTCAGAGGTTTGTGTATTATTGTTAACCGAAGCGTGACTGCGCGTATTTTTACATACGATTTTTATCTTTATCATTTTTAAGTGTCTGTAATCGATTAGATCTTAAGTATTTTTGTAATCATAAGAGTTAATTCTTTTTTTGGTTATTTTTTAGAATATGAAAGTTGAAGAGAATGCCTGTTACTATTTATAGCAAGCCGTCTTGTGTTCAGTGCAATGCTACTTATCGTGCCTTTGATGCTAAGGGTGTTGATTATCGTATCGTTGATATTTCTTGTGATGAACAAGCCTATAATTTTGTGCAATCTTTGGGGTATCGTCAGGTTCCTGTAGTCGTGTGTGGTGAGAATCATTGGTCAGGTTTTAGACCAGATATGATTGATGGTCTTTGTGGTTAATGGGGCTGATTGTTTATTATTCGAGTGCAACGGGTAATACTGAACATTTTGTTTCTCAGCTTGGTCAACGGTTTTTCAAAATTGATAAGAAGATATCATCTGCACTAGTTTATGAGCCTTATGTTTTGGTTGTCCCTACTTATGCAGATGGCGAGGGGAGGAAGGCTGTTCCAAAGCCAGTTATTCATTTCCTTAATGAGGTTGAAAATCGCAAATTGATGCGTGGTGTTATTGGTGGTGGGAACCGTAATTTCGGTCGTAATTATAGTTTAGCAAGCAAAATCATCGCTGAAAAATGTTCTGTGCCCTGTCTCTATAATTTTGAGCTGCGTGGAACTGACGAAGATGTTATTTGCGTTAAAAAGGGATTAGAAAAGTTTTGGAAACAGTAAGTACGAAAGGGCTGCAAAGGCCAGATCAAATCACAGACTATCATGCGCTGAATGCGATGCTTAATCTTTATGATGAAAATGGTCATATTCAATTTGATATGGATCGACGTGCTGCACGGCAGTATTTTCTCCAGCATGTTAATCAAAATACGGTTTTTTTCCATAATCTAAAGGAGAAAATAAATTACCTGATAGAGGAAGGGTATTATGAGAAGGCGTTATTTGAGCTTTATGATTTTTCTTTTATCAAAAGGCTTTTTAAACGCGCTTACGCATTTAAGTTTCGTTTTCCTACTTTTTTAGGTGCATTTAAATATTATACAAGTTACACGCTAAAGACTTTTGATGGAACTCGCTATCTTGAGCGTTATGAGGATCGTGTTTGTCTTGTCGCTTTATACTTAGCACAAGGAAATAAAGATTTTGCCGAGAGCTGCGTAGATGAAATTATGACAGGACGGTTTCAACCTGCAACACCAACATTTTTAAATGCAGGAAAAAAGCAACGAGGCGAATTGGTGTCATGTTTTTTATTGCGGGTTGAAGACAATATGGAATCGATTGGTCGTTCAGTTAATTCAGCTTTGCAACTTTCAAAGCGTGGAGGGGGAGTAGCACTTTGTCTAACTAATTTGCGGGAAGCAGGGGCGCCAATCAAACAAATAGAAAATCAGTCATCGGGTGTTTTACCCGTAATGAAATTGTTAGAAGATTCATTTTCTTATGCTAATCAGCTTGGTGCACGGCAGGGGGCTGGTGCTGTTTATCTGCATGCTCATCATTTAGATATTATGAAATTTTTGGATACAAAGCGTGAAAATGCTGATGAAAAAGTAAGAATCAAAACTCTTTCGCTTGGTGTCGTTATTCCTGATATTACTTTTGAACTTGCACGTAATAATGAGGATATGTATCTATTTTCACCTTATGATATCGAGCGTGTTGTAGGAAAACCTTTTAGCGATATTTCTTTGACAGAGCATTATCGGTCTTTTGTTGATAATCCAAAAATCCGTAAAAAGAAAATAAGTGCTCGTGTCTTTTTCCAGACATTAGCAGAAATTCAATTTGAATCAGGTTATCCGTATATTTTGTTTGAAGATACAGCTAATCGCGCTAATCCTGTAGCAGGACGCATTAATATGAGCAATTTATGTTCAGAAATTTTGCAAATAAATGAAGCAAGTGAATTAGAAACAGATTTGGGTTATCGTACTGTTGGAAGCGATATTTCCTGTAATCTTGGGTCAATGAATATTGCAAAAGCAATGGATAGTAGTGATTTTGGTCGCACTGTGGAAACAGCTGTTCGTGCTCTTACGGCTGTTTCTGATATGAGTAATATTGCTTGTGTGCCTTCTATTGCAAAAGGGAATGCTGAAAGTCATGCGATTGGCTTGGGGCAAATGAATTTGCATGGTTTTTTAGCGCGTGAAAAGATCTATTATGGCTCGCCAGAGGCGATTGATTTCACCAATATCTATTTTTATACAGTAACATATCATGCATTGCGCGCTTCTAATTTGATTGCACGCGAACGTCAGGAAAAGTTTGCAGGATTTGAAAAGTCAGCTTACGCAGATGGCTGTTTTTTTGAAAAATATATTAAGAGAGAGTGGAAGCCACAATTTTTGCTTGTACAAGAGATTTTTGCGCGTAATAATATACTTATTCCAACTCAAGGGGATTGGAAGAAACTTAAGGAATTGATTGCCAAATATGGGCTTTATAATCGCAATCTTCAGGCTGTACCGCCTACAGGGTCGATTTCCTATATCAATCACGCAACTTCTTCTATCCATCCCATTGCCTCAAAAATTGAAATTCGCAAAGAGGGTAAAATTGGACGTGTTTATTATCCTGCTCCTTATATGGATAATACAAATTTAAATTTTTACCAGGATGCTTATGAGATTGGTCCTGAAAAAATTATCGATACTTATGCAGCAGCTACACAGCATGTTGATCAAGGTCTTTCATTAACTTTGTTTTTTCCTGATACGGCGACGACGCGTGATATTAATCGTGCACAAATTTATGCATGGAAAAAGGGCATAAAGAGTATTTATTATATACGGCTGCGGCAAAAGGCGTTAAGTGGAACAGAAGTTGAAGGCTGTGTTTCGTGCAGCTTATAGGAGATGACCATAATGACACAAATTACAACGAAAAATTCTGTTGTTCGCGCGGTCAATTGGAATAGGTTGCATGATGAAAAAGATCTTGAAGTTTGGAATCGTTTAACGGGAAATTTTTGGTTACCTGAGAAAGTTCCTCTTTCTAATGATATTCCTTCATGGGAAAGCCTAACAGAGGAAGAAAAAAAGCTAACGATCCGTGTTTTTACAGGGTTAACTTTGCTTGATACAGTTCAAAATACTGTGGGAGCTGTTTCGCTTATGGCTGATGCTGTAACGGAGCATGAGGAAGCTGTTTTGACAAATATTGCTTTCATGGAAGCAGTGCATGCACGTTCTTATTCTTCGATTTTTTCGACTTTATGTTTGACAGTAGATGTTGATGATGCTTTTAGATGGTCAGAAGAGAATGTTTATTTGCAGAAAAAGGCAAAGTTAGTTCTTGAGCATTATGAAGCGAATGATCCGCTAAAGAAAAAGATCGCCTCGACCTTTCTGGAGAGCTTTTTATTCTATTCTGGTTTTTATTTACCTATGTATTGGTCAAGTCGCGCTAAGCTAACCAATACAGCTGATTTAATTCGGCTTATTATTCGTGATGAAGCCATACATGGTTATTATATTGGCTATAAATTTCAATTAGGATTTGCGAAACTTAATGAAGCCCAAAAACAAGAGATGAAGGATTTTACCTTCAATATGTTGTTTGATCTTTACAATATTGAATGTAAGTATACAGAAGATCTCTATGATTCTCTTGGATTGACAGAAGATGTTAAGGTCTTTCTTCATTATAATGCGAATAAGGCATTAATGAATTTGGGTTTTGAGTCCCTTTTCCCATCTGAAGTTTGTCGAGTTAATCCTGCCATTTTGGCAGCTTTATCGCCTAACTCTGATGAAAATCACGACTTTTTTTCAGGTTCAGGCTCTTCTTATGTTATTGGAAAAGCAGTTGCAACCACAGATGAAGATTGGGAATTTTAAGTATTTAATGAAAAGAGAATTGCGCGGGGTATACCGCTAAGATCATCGCGTATTTTCAAACATTTAAATCCATTTTTTTCAAACAAATTGCAGACTTCTTTTTTTTGAGAATAGCCAATTTCGACAGCTATATAGCCTTCTTCTTTTAGATAAGTTGCTGATTCATCAGCAAGTTTTCGGTAGAAATCAAGGCCATCTTTTCCGCCAATGAGTGCGCGCAATGGGTCATATTGGCGCACTTCTTTTGCAAGGTTTGGGATATCTTTTTCTGGAATATAGGGGGGATTAGAAATAATCAGATCAAATTGACCTGTAACAGTATTAAACCAGTTGCTAAGCAAGGGAGTAAAGCGATGTAAAACATCTGCATTCTTTGCATTTTGTGTTGCTGTTTTTAAAGCATCTTCTGCAATGTCAACCGCTACGGCACAAGTTTGAACCACTTGTTTAAGAATTGCAATAGCAATGGCACCAGTTCCTGTTCCCATATCCAGTAATGTCGCTTTTCCTGATTTTTTTACTTTTTTCTTGAGAATTGGCAAAACAAGATCAATGAGTATTTCTGTATCAGGGCGCGGTTCTAGAGTTTCTTTAGATAAAGCGAATGATATGCCATAAAATTCTCGTGTTCCAATAATACGATGAGTAGGTTCACCAGAAATACGCCGTTTTATAGCTTCTTCTAATTGTGCAATCTGTTGAGAAGATAGGCACATGTCCGGTTGGAGAATTCTATCAATAGTGCTTGTGCTTGTTACCCATTCAACAAGAAGTTTTGTGTCAAGATTAGCTTCAGAAATTCCTTGATTTTGTAATTTTTCTCGTGTTTTCCGAATAGCATGATTAAGAGAATGATTGCTCATGCGTTATCATTTATTTCAGTCAGAAGGGCTGTTTGGTGATTAGAAATAAGCGGGTTAATAAGCTCGTCAAGATCTCCTTCCATGATACGATCGAGTTTATATAAAGTAAGATTAATTCGATGGTCAGTGACACGTCCTTGCGGAAAATTATAGGTACGAATACGTTCTGACCGATCACCGGAGCCAACTTGAGTTTTACGGGACGCTGAGCGTTCACTTTCTGCTTTTTGTCGTTCAATATCGAATAAGCGTGAGCGTAAAATTTGGAGTGCACGTGCTCGGTTTTGGTGTTGTGACTTTTCTGCTTGTACAACCATAATTCCTGTTGGAATATGAGTAATACGAACAGCTGAATCTGTTGTATTGACGTGCTGTCCACCCGCACCAGAGGCACGCATTGTGTCGATGCGAATATCTTCTGGGCGAATTTCGATATCGATTTCTTCAGCTTCTGGCAGGACTGCAACGGTAGCAGCTGATGTATGGATACGTCCGCTTGTTTCTGTTTCAGGAACGCGTTGTACACGGTGAACACCTGATTCAAATTTAAGTTTAGAAAATACGCCTTTTCCTGAAATAGTTGCAATAATTTCCTTATATCCACCAACTTCACTATCACTTAATGAAACAACTTCAACTTTCCATTTATGAGCATTGGCATAGCGTTCATACATGCGAAAAAGATCACCAGCAAAAAGTGCAGCTTCTGATCCACCAGTTCCTGCTCGAATTTCAATGATAGCGCTTTTTTCATCAGCGATATCTTTGGGTAAAAGAAGAATTTGGATTTCTTGCTCGAGCTGTTCAATTTTTTGACGTAATAATACGAGCTCTTCCTGAGCAAGGGCATACATATCTGCATCTATTTGTGTTGTGTTGGCCATAGCCTCGAGCTCTGTTACTTCTTTATAAAGAGCGTTTAATGTTCGGATAGGAGTGACAATCTGTTGTAGTTCTGCATATTCAGAAGCTAATTTTACATAAGTTTCAGCATTGGGATTTTGAGCCATTTGGCTTTCAATGATTTCGAAGCGTTTTTCAATCTGCTTCATACGGTCTTGCGATAAAGAAACCATGGCAATATTAATTTAATTCTATTATTATAGAGCAGTCGACAATGTCATATCATTGTATGATAGAAGCTTGATAAAGCAGAAAAACGCTCTTGCCAATAAAAACTTATAAAGTTTTTAGGTTGAATTTGCATAAGGTTTAATTTTTATTGAGCAATTTCCTGGTTATGTATATAAAATCATCGATTTAGGAATTCCGTTTTTTCCCATAAAGTTCAAGACGATGATGGATCACGTCATAGCCGAGAGAATGAGCAATCTCTTTTTGTATATTTTCAATAATATCAGACTGGAATTCAATAATTTGTCCTGTATCTATGTCAATAAGATGATCATGGTGCTCGCCATCTGCTTGCTCGAAACGAGATGGACCGCCATTAAAAGCATGGCGATGAATGGTTCCATTTAATTCTAATATTTTCATTGTGCGATAAACAGTGGATAGCGAAATACTTGAATCTATTTTATTAGCGCGCTGAAAAATTTCAAACGCATTGGGATGATCATCTGTATAGGCCAAAATATCAAGGATAATGCGCCTTTGACGCGTTATTCTTAGGCCTGAAGTCTGCAATGTTTGTTCATAACTTTGCTTTTTATCCATTTTAACTGTCTACTTAACCGTCCATTTTGGGGATGAAAGATCCATGGCAATGCTTGTATTTTTTGCTTGAGCCGCAGGGACAAAGCTCGTTACGTCCCACTTTTTCCCATGTGGACGAATCACCAGGATCACGTTTTATCGGATCAGAGACCTCAGTGTTGTTCTGCATTTGTGCCCATAAAATACCATCTTTTTTGTCTATATTACGAGATGTAGAATGTTCAGCATACATTTCTTGAGGCATTGTTGATTCTAGAGGGTGCTGAACAATCTCGAAAGACATCAGTTTAGAAACGACATCTCTACGTAAATTTTTGAGCATAGTTTGAAAGAGTTCAAATGCTTCTGTTTTGTATTCATTAAGTGGATCTCGTTGTGCATAACCACGAAAGCCAATGACAGAGCGTAAATGGTCCAAATTAATTAGATGCTCACGCCACAGCATATCAATTGTTTTGAGTAATATAGCTTTATGGAAATAAACCATCATTTCTGGACTGTAGTGCTCAGTGCGTTCATTTTCAAATTTGGTAACAGCGTCTAATATACGCTCAAGGATTTGCTGTTCAGCAATTCCATCTTCTTTAACCCACTCTTCTATCGGAAGTTCAAGATTAAAGCATTGAGACAGTTCACTTTGTAGAGCTTTTGCATTCCATTTTTCAGAATATGTTCCAGACGGGATATGAGTTTCTATCAGATCTTCGATGACGTCATTGCGCATTTCAATCATCATGTCAGTCAGATTTTCTGCATTCATGATTTCCATACGCTGCTCAAAAATAACTTTGCGCTGATCATTCATCACATCGTCATATTTTAAAAGATTTTTGCGAATTTCGAAATTTCGTGCTTCGACCTTTTTTTGGGCTTTTTCAAGCGCTTTATTGATCCATGGGTGGATAATAGCTTCATTTTCTTTCAATCCAAGTTTTTGCAATATACTATCCATACGGTCAGAACCGAAGATACGCATAAGATCATCTTGAAGAGAGAGAAAGAATTTTGAGCGACCAGGATCACCTTGGCGGCCAGAGCGGCCACGGAGCTGATTATCAATGCGACGGCTTTCATGGCGTTCAGTAGCAAGGACATAAAGACCACCAGCTGCTAACGATTTTTCTTTAAGTTTCTGAACGTCTTGCTTAATTTTTTCAATCTTAGCAGTTCGTTCTGATCCTTCAGGAATATCCTGTAATTCTTGTCGGATTCGCATCTCGATATTCCCACCGAGCTGTATGTCGGTTCCACGGCCTGCCATGTTCGTTGCGATAGTTAATGCTCCAGGCACGCCAGCTTGTGCAACAATATACGCTTCTTGTTCGTGGTAGCGAGCATTTAAAACTTTAAAATCAGTAATACCCTCTTTTCGCAAGCGTTCTGCCAATTGCTCTGATTTTTCAATAGAAGTTGTGCCAACAAGAATAGGCTGTCCTTTTTCATGTGCTTGACGAATGTCACGCACAATCGCACGGTATTTCTCTTCTGTTGTTCGATAAATTTCATCGTCTTCATCAAGACGTTGTACTGGGAGATTTGTAGGGATTTCAACAACTTCAAGACCATAGATATTGCTAAATTCTTCCGCTTCTGTTGTAGCAGTTCCGGTCATACCAGATAGCTTTTCATACATACGGAAATAATTTTGGAAAGTGATAGAAGCTAATGTTTGATTTTCTGGTTGAATAGCGACATGCTCTTTAGCTTCCAACGCTTGGTGTAAACCTTCAGAATAACGCCGTCCTGGCATCATACGGCCTGTAAATTCATCAATAATAACGATTTCGCCATTGCGAACAATGTAATCTTTATCACGGACAAATAGCTTATGGGCTTTTAAGGCATTGTTAACGTGGTGAACAATAGCAACATTTTCGATATCGTAGAGACTATCATTTTTAAGATGCCCAGCTTGTTCGAGCATTTTTTCAATTTTCTCGGTACCGATTTCGGTAAAGGTTGTTGTTTTTTGTTTTTCATCTATTTCGTAATCCTCTGGTGTGAGGTTAGGAATAAATGTATTAACGAGATTATAGAAATCCGTGCGATCCTCCAAAGGACCGGAAATAATAAGCGGAGTGCGGGCTTCATCGATGAGAATTGAATCAACTTCATCGATAATTGCATAATGATGTCCGCGTTGGACCATTTGACTACGGTCAAAGGTCATATTATCACGCAGATAATCAAAACCTAATTCATTATTGGTCGCATAAGTGATGTCGCATGCGTAAGCTGCTCGACGGGCATTAGTATCAAGATCATGCAAAATTACACCCGTTGTTAAACCTAGAAAACTGTAGATCTTTCCCATTGTTTCAGCATCACGATTAGCGAGATAATCATTCACTGTAACAACATGAACACCTTTTCCTTCTAATGCATTGAGATAAACTGGTAGGGTTGCCATTAATGTTTTGCCTTCACCAGTACGCATTTCAGCAATGCCTCTGTTATGCAAAACCATTCCACCAATGAGCTGTACATCGAAAGGACGCATGTTATAAACACGCTTTGCTGCTTCACGAACAGTTGCAAAGGCTTCTGGTAAGAGCGAATCAATCGTTTCTCCATCAGTTAATCGCTGGCGAAACTCATCGGTTTTTTGACAAAGTTCTCCATCGCTTAACTTTTGGAAGTGTTCTTCCAAAGCACTAATTTGTAAAGCTTTTTGGCGAAGTCTTTTGATACGACTCTCACGAGCTGATCCAAAGAGTTTACGTGCAATGATGCTTAAACTAACCATCTCTGGTCCTTTCTTTTATTTATTATCACTGCTATTAGTTGCTTCATAGGCTAAACTATATTCTGTGCTTTCTAAGGTATTTTGTACGATTAGAAGCGATATCATCATCTTTTCCGGTGTGTTGCCTTTTTACTTTGATTTTTAGTTAGAAATAAAGGGCTAAGTGCATCGTGTCAACTTTAGTAATTCTTTCTGGTTGATTAGAGTATGGAATAATTTAGGGTATAATAATAGCATCTTCTAAGTTACTATGTTGGGCATTATCTATATGATTTATATGAATAAGATAGAAGGACAAATTTTCTATCTTTTGAATAAAGGTGTTAATTCTATCATTTTAAAGCTTAAAGTGCTATGGTAAAGAAACTTGAGATCCTGCGCCTATTTAAGGAGTGTATTTATGCAATTCAAATTTACTAAGTTTTTTTTGACATCAGCTTTATTGATGAGTACGAGTTTGTGGGCTATTGCTCAGGATCATGTGAAGGTTGCACAGAGTGATTTGAATAGCTTGGAAGAAGCCTCTGAGAAACCTGTTGATCCCTCTCATGTTATGGCAACTATTGATGGAAAAAATATTACAGCAGGGCAGTTAGATGAATTGGCGCTTGAAATTAATCCTAATTTAGTACGCATTCCTGATGAACAACGCCGTATAACAGTATTAAGGGCCTATTTGGATATGCAAGTGCTTGCTAAAGCTGCTATTCAAGAAAATATTCATAAAACAGAAGCTTATGATAAACGTATGGCTGTTATGCGCGATAATATTCTTCAGCAGCTTTATTTTAAACAGATGGTTGTTGATAAGATTACAGATGGTGATTTAAAAATTCTGTATGATAAGGAAGTTGCAGCTCTGCCAAAAGAAGATGAAGTGAAGGCGCGTC
Source organism: Bartonella bacilliformis KC583 (assembly GCF_000015445.1). NCBI lineage: Bacteria > Pseudomonadati > Pseudomonadota > Alphaproteobacteria > Hyphomicrobiales > Bartonellaceae > Bartonella > Bartonella bacilliformis. The sequence goes on from NC_008783.1 coordinate 359,336, forward strand.
ATATTTTAGTTAAAACGAAGAAAGAAGCACAAGCGATTATTAAGCGTTTGAAAAAAGGTGAAAATTTTGAAGAGATTGCCAAAAAAGATTCAACAGATGGTTCCGCTGCTGTTGGTGGTGATCTTGGTTATTTTAGTTACGGCCAAATGGTTAAACCCTTTGAGGATGCTGCATTTAGTCTGAAAGTTGGTGAATACACTAAAAATCCCGTTGAAAGCCCATTTGGTTGGCATATCATTAAGGTAGAAGATCGTCGTCTGAAGCAACCTCCTGAATTTGATGATGCTAAGGAAGTATTGCGTGCACAGATTATAAAAGATCGTTATCAGCAGCTGATCGCTGATTTGCGCAGTAAGATAGATGTAAAATATCCTGATTCTAGGGTTGCAGAACTTATGCAATCTTTTAATGAAAATGGTGAATCTCTACCAGGTTCTTTTCCTGATGAAGAAGAATAATGTATTTTAAGCTAAACTGCTTAGTTTATTTGTTTTTTCAAAAAACTCAGCGATGACGTAGATTACATTAATCCTTGTTGATTTGGATGGGAGAGCATGTAATGGCTATAAAGGGATTATCTTTGTATCCAGAAACGATACAGGATCTTCCACCATTATCTGGTGTTCGGATAGCGACGGCTGAAGCCGGGATTAAATATAAAAATCGTATAGATCTCCTCTTTATCATTTTTGATGAACCAGCAAATGTGGCAGGTGTTTTTACGCGTTCAAAATGTCCATCTGCTTCTGTGGATCATTGTCGTGCCTCCCTTTCTCACGGAGTTGCTAGAGGGATTGTTGTAAATTCTGGGAATGCAAATGCTTTTACAGGATATAAAGGAAAAACAACAACAAAAGCAATCGTCAAGGCTGCAGCAGACATTTTGAAAGTTAAAGAAAATGAGATTTTTTTGGCTTCTACTGGTGTGATTGGTGAGCCAATGGATGAGTCTTGTTTTTTGAATTTGTTGCCGAATATGGCAGCTATGGCGGAAGAGGGAAATTGGCTAAAAGCTGCAAAAGCTATTATGACGACAGATACATTTCCCAAATTTGCAACACGTAAATTTGATTTTGGGGGAGAGCCTGTTATCATCAATGGGATCGCGAAAGGCGCTGGTATGATCGCTCCAGATATGGCGACAATGCTTTCTTTTGTGGTGAGTGATGCAGCAATTTCTTCAGATATACTGCAATCCATGTTGTCAGAGGGAGTTCAGGGCTCTTTTAATTCAATTACTGTTGATAGCGATACGTCAACATCAGATACGTTGATGATGTTTGCAACAGGGAAAGCAAAAGGGAGTTTTCCTTGTCTGACAAGCCGATCTGATCCGCGTTATGAGGTCTTTGCAAAGCAATTAAATGATCTTTTGAGAGAGCTTGCATTACAAGTTATCTGTGATGGTGAAGGTGCTCGCCATTTAATTGAGGTTAATGTAACGGGTGCTACAACGGATAGCGCTGCTAAGACCATTGCTTTATCAATTGCAAATTCACCACTTGTCAAAACGGCCATTGCTGGTGAAGATGCTAATTGGGGTCGGGTGGTGATGGCAGTTGGTAAGGCAGGTGTTGAAGCAGACCGTGATTTATTGACAATTTGGTTTGGTGAACATCGTGTAGCCGTGAATGGAGAACGTGATCCTGATTATAGTGAAGAGACGGTTGGTGCTTACATGAAAGGTCAACATATTACAATTCGTGTTGATATTGGTCTGGGAAGCAGTAAGGCGACGGTTTGGTCTTGTGATTTGACGAAAGAGTATGTCGAAATTAACGGCGATTACAGAAGTTAATTAATGGAAGCATAAATTTTTAAATATTGAGTTTCTGTATGTTCTTTTGAAATATTGAATGTTTAGATTTTTTGCTTCAAGTGGGAGGATATAGAAGAAGTTAGGATTGTTGGAGATTAGTATGTGTACAAAAAGCTCGCTTCTTCTTGTTGTTGCGTGTGCATTGTTGGATCAAGATAATCGGGTATTGCTCGCTGAACGACCTCAGGGAAAATCACTGGCTGGTTTATGGGAGTTTCCTGGTGGAAAAATTGAGCAGGGTGAAACGCCTGAAGCATCATTGATTCGTGAATTAGAGGAAGAGCTTGGCATTTACGTTCAACAAAATGATCTACATCCTTTGACATTTGCAAGTTATAGTTATGAAACGTTTCATTTATTAATGCCATTTTATATTTGCCGCCGTTATGAGGGTATTCCTCAAGGACGAGAGGGGCAAAATTTACAATGGGTTTTCATAAGCGACTTTGGTCAATATTCTATGCCTGATGCGGATAAGCCGTTAGTTGAAGTGTTGAAAAATTTTCTTCTTTAAATGTCTGTATTGCAAAAGAAAAGTATTGATATGTACTTGCTGCATTCAATCTTTTCTATAAAGAAATCTTAAGATAGATCTTTGTTTAAAAAGGAACGGTATGATTTTGATCAAAGAATTTAAGTAAATTTTTATTTTTTACTATAATTGACTCAGTATTTTTTACATTAAAATGTAATTTTATTTTCTTTAATTGAATTTTAATATATAAAAAATCATTTTTATTCTATAAAATTAATAAAATAATTATTTATTAAAAATATTTTAAATATATATTACGAATTAATTTTGGTTAATAAATTATTTATTAAAATAAAGCTTAATAATATTAGGAATAAAAATGATATTGAATGTTTTTATTAATTTATTTTTATTTACTATGCTTTTGTTTTTACTTTTTCAAAGTAAGAAAACAAAATTAAGCTTTGCACTGCGTGTTATGATGGGCCTTGTTATTGGCTTGATTTTTGGTAGCATTTTACAGTTTGTTTATGGAGAGAGTGAATTCATTCTATTAAAATCTGTTGAATGGTTTAATATTGTTGGAGATGGCTATATATTGTTATTGCAAATGATTGTTATGCCACTGATTTCCATCTCTATCATTTCAGCAGTAGCACATTTGCATTCTTCTTATGGTGCTAGCAAAATTAGTATAATGACAATTTCAATATTGCTCTTTACGACTAGTCTTTCAGCATTGGTTGGCATCTTAGTTGTTAACGTTTTTGGATTAACAGCAGATGGTTTAGTGGATGGAGGGGAAGATGTATCGGCTATTCTTGGGCGGCATATTGCTCAATTTGGGGATATGAGTGTGCCAAAGCTGATTTTATCGTTTATTCCTAAAAATCCATTTGCTGAGTTAGCAGGAGCTAGGCCTACATCAATCATTAGTGTAGTCATTTTTTCAGCTTTTTTAGGTGCTGCAGCTATTATTTTAAAGAAGGATGATCTAGATAAAGGGGAGCAAGCTCTTTCATTAATTCAGATTATGCAATCTTGGGTTACACGGTTAGTGCGTATTGTGATTCATTTAACACCTTATGGTATTTTTGCTCTTATGACTAAGGTGGGAGCAACCTCAAATGTTGCAGATATTCTAAAATTATTGATTTTTTCTATTGCTTCTTACGTTGCTATTGTCCTTATGTTTGGAGTACACGCTATTTTGCTTAGTATATCGGGCATTAATCCGTTGAGTTTTTTCAAGAAAGTTTTTCCTGTTTTGACATTTGCTTTTAGTAGTCGTTCAAGCACGGCGAGTATTCCTTTAAATATTGAAGCGCAAACACAGTGGTTAGGTGTTCCTCAGTCGATTGCAGGTTTTGCAGCATCTCTGGGGGCAACAATTGGGCAAAATGGTTGTGCAGGCCTTTATCCAGCGATGCTTGCCACGATGATAGCACCATCTGTTGGTATTGATCCACTTGATCCCATGTGGATTATCACTCTTGTAGGTGTTGTAACATTGAGCTCCATCGGTGTTGCTGGTGTTGGTGGTGGTGCTGTTTTTGCTGCATTGATTGTCTTGCCAATTATGGGGCTTCCTGTTGCTTTAGTCGCTGTTGTTATGTCTATCGAGCCTTTAATTGATATGGGGCGTACAGCTCTTAACGTTAATGGTTCAATGTTAGCCGGAAGTATGACAAGCCAGATATTACGGGCAACGGATAAAAGCATTTTTGAAAAATAATTTGCGTCTTAAAACTTAATTTTTATTTTGTCTGTTTTTTAAAGACATCTGCAAGAGATATTTGAGCTGAGCCAGGTCGCATGGGTTTTTGTTGATTGGGATCAGGAGCCCAACCAGATAACCAGATAAAGGAGAAATGTGCGCGAATACGGCCGTCAGGATCGCTAAATTTTTGCGCGTAGATTTCAGCAGCGTGAAGAAAAAAACGCTTGGATACAGGGCGTCGCGAACGATTAATAAGGGCATTTTGCATTCCCATAGCTTTAAGGTCATGCATAAGATCAAACATTGTATTATAACGTACAGTGATGTCTTCGACATCTACAACAGGCATGGCAAAACCAGCACGTTGTAGAATAGCTCCCACATCACGAATATCAGCAAAGGGGTAGATTCTTGGGCTAACCCCGCCATACATTTCCATTTCAGTTTGAAAAAGACTTTTGCGTAATTCTTCTAATGTTCCAGCTCCAGCCATAACAGCAAGAAATAAGCCATCTGGTTTAAGGATATTTTTTATTTGATTAAGAACACCAGGGGTATCATTGGTTAGCTGTAGTGAGAGAAGTGAAATTATAAGATCACAATAATGTTTAGGAAAGTCAAGAAATTCTCGTTGACGCAAATGAAATTTTTTATTGTGACTCTGGTAGAGTATATCAGTTTCAACCCGTTCTATAGAGTGGATTTTACCAGATTTGTTTAAAGCTTCTACAGCGAGGCCCGTATGGCTATGTAAATCTAAGGCTAGTGTAAATTGGCGATCAACAGTACTCAAACGTTTATAGAGATCTTCAACGACATAAGACAGTAAAAAATCGCTCCCTTTTTGTGCTTTTTTGAAGGCACGTTTGCGGAATTGTTCAATACGCATATAATCAAAAATTAAAGGATACGACATATTGTTTAGCATTTTCTGTTTATATAAAATCATCTATTTTAGATGGGGTCATTTCTTATACATGCTATATCAAGTTTATGATGTAAAAGGAAAAGAAAATGGCTTTACAGAAGATTCAAAGCTCATCAAGAAGTAAAATTTAGCTTTAAAAGCACCGAATAAATTATCTTGTGTCAGGCGCTGTAGAAGAATAAATTAATGATGTGAATGGGGAGAGTTTCTTTAAATTATGAGGGGGGTATTGGGTAAATTTATTAAGCGCTTGATGGCTGTTGTGTATCCACCGACGTGTCCTGGCTGCAAGGTAATTGTTTCTGCTCACGGAACGATCTGTGCTGATTGTTGGAAAGATCTTCAATTTATCACAAAGCCCTATTGCCCTATTATGGGGATTCCTTTTGCTTGTGATATGGGAGATGGCTTTTTAAGTGGTGAAGCTCTTCAAACTTCTTATCCTTTTTCGCGCGTGCGTTCAGCTATTGCTCATAAAGGGTTAGCACGAACTTTAACAATAAGATTAAAATATGGTGATCGCGTGGAACTAGCACAGTTTATGGCTAATTGGATGGTGTTTGCAGGGCGTGAAATTATTGATGATTGTGATATCATTATTCCGATTCCATTGCATTTTCGTCGTTTTTTCTGGCGGCGTTATAATCAATCTGCAGAGCTTGCTCGTTATATTGCAGCAAAACAGAAAAAAAAATTTAAACCTGGTTGGCTCGTTCGTTGTCGGCATACACGTCCACAGGTTGGTTTATCTGCGAGAGAACGAAAATTTAACGTTCAGAATGCTTTTTCAGTGCCTCGTAAAATCAAAAAACGTATGCAGGGATGTTCTATCTTGCTGGTTGATGATGTTTTAACAACGGGTGTCACAGTGACCATTGCTGCTGCAACATTAAAACGTGCAGGTGCGCGACAGGTTGACGTATTAACATTTTCACGCGTGTTAAAAGATATTTCTATTTTACCTCATTCTTAAGAGCTGATAAAGAACTGATTATATAAAATGGAGAACATTATGAAAGAAGTAACACTTTATACGCGTCCTAATTGTCCTTATTGCACAAAAGCACGTATATTGCTTGATAAAAAAGGCATTAAATATACAGATATTGATGCATCAACTTCGCTTCGTCAAGAAATGGTAAAGCGGGCAAATGGACGCAATACATTTCCGCAAATTTTTATAGGTGATTACCATGTTGGGGGCTATGATGATCTTCATTCTTTAGATGCTGAAGGAAAACTTGATTCTTTACTAAACAACGCTCAATAATTATTTGTTACAATCGTCTATTGAAGTCGTTTTACGAGAAGCATGTAATTGACATCCATATCTTTTGAACGATTCCAACTATCATTGAGTGGATTATAAGTGATGCCAAGTTCGTCAATAACCTTCAGGGAATTTGTTAAGAGTAACTTTTTAAGTTCTTGAGGCTTCAAAAATTTTTTATAATCATGCGTTCCTTTGGGAAGCCAACGTAAGATGTATTCAGCACCTACAATGGCTAATCCCCAAGATTTCCATGTACGGTTGAGTGTTGCAATAAACATAAGTCCTTGTGGTTTAAGCATTTTAGCCGTTGCTGATATGAAAAGATCAACATCAGCAACATGTTCAACAATTTCCATATTGAGGATGATGTCAAACTTTTCTCCTTTATCTGCCAGTTTTTCTGCGGTAGTAGCACGATAATCAATTGAAAGGCCGCTTTGAGTAGCGTGGATTTTTGCTACTTCAATATTGTTTTGTGCAGCATCGGCTCCTATGACGGTAGCTCCAAGACGCACCATAGGTTCACATAATAGGCCGCCTCCACAGCCAATATCAAGAATTTTTAGACCAGCAAAGGGTGCAAGTGAAAAAGGATCTCGATCAAACGCTAGACAAATTTTTTCTTTAATGTAAGCAAGGCGTGTTGGATTGAATTTATGAAGTGGTCGAAATTTCCCTTGTGGATTCCACCATTCAGCAGCAATGCGCGAAAAATGATCAATTTCACTCTGATCAACTGTAGTGCGAGTTTTATTTATCATATCGCTCTCCTTTTATTTTTAATAATTAAGTCAGGTGGATTGTTTCTAAAGTCAAGAAAAAATTAGTGTGAGTGTCCTGGACTTGTGAAAGTTATAGATATTGGTTATGTCACAAAAGTGGTTTGATACGGTATAAGCCTTATTCTGACTGTCGTTTAAATAAGAAACGTAAGAGTGTTGTAAATGGCGCGTATTGTCATGAAATTTGGTGGGACATCTGTAGCAAATGTTGAACGTATTCAAAATGTTGCACGACATGTCAAAAGAGAAGTCAATGCGGGCAATGAAGTTGCAGTGGTTGTATCAGCAATGGCTGGAAAAACTAATGAGCTTGTTCAATGGACGCGTGATATTTCACCGATATATGATGTTCGTGAATATGATACAATCGTTTCCTCTGGTGAACAGGTGACGGCGGGTTTATTGGCTCTAGCGCTCCAAGAAATAGGAGTGAATGCTCGCTCGTGGCTTGGTTGGCAAATCCCGATTCGAACGGATAGTGCACACGGTAGTGCAAGGATTATAGATATTGATAAATCTTTTTTGATACAGGGTTTTCAGGAAAATCAGGTAGCGGTTATTGCTGGCTTTCAAGGAATTTCTTCAGATAATCGCATCTCCACTTTGGGACGCGGTGGGTCAGATACGAGCGCTGTTGCAGTGGCAGCAATTTTGCAGGCTGATCGCTGTGATATTTATACAGATGTTGATGGTGTTTATACAACTGATCCAAGAGTTGAGCCTAAAACACGCCGCTTATCAAAAGTCTCTTTTGAAGAAATGCTTGAACTGGCTTCTCTTGGAGCAAAAGTTTTGCAAGTTCGCTCTGTTGAACTCGCTATGGTTCACAAAGTTCGTACTTTTGTGCGCTCAAGTTTTGAGCATCCTGATGCTCCAGGCATGTGTGATCCAATTAACTCTTCTGGAACACTTATTTGCAATGAGGATGAGATCGTGGAACAACAGAATGTGACTGGTATTGCTTTTGCTAAAGATGAAGCTCAAATTTCGCTTCGTCGATTTTCAGATCGTCCAGGTATTTCTGCAGCAATTTTTGGTCCTTTAGCTGAAGCACGTATCAATGTTGATATGATTGTGCAGAATATTTCTGAAGATGGTTCAAAAACTGATATGACTTTTACTGTTCCATCAGCGGATGTAGAGAGGGCGGTTGCTCTTCTTAAGAAAAATCATAAAGAGATTGGATTTGATGTTATTCAGTTTGCAAGCGATCTTGCAAAAGTTTCTGTCGTTGGTATCGGAATGCGCAGCCATGCAGGTGTTGCGGCCACAGCATTTAAAGCTTTGGCTGAAAAAGGGATTAATATTAAAGCAATCACGACTTCAGAAATTAAGATTTCTGTTTTGATTGATAGTGCTTATACTGAACTTGCTGTAAGAACGCTGCATGCCGTTTATGATCTTGATAAAGGGTAAGCGTTTTTTATTTCAAATACTTTTTAGAATATCTCGATGTCTTTGACATATTACAATAGATAATTTGACATATTACAATGGATAAAATGACTGTCTGAGAGGAGCAGCAGGAGAGAATATGTGTGGTAACGCGTTCTCTAAAAAGCTGCATGAAATATATATTTTCAATTATGAAGTTTTTTTGATTGGATTGCTTGCTAAATAACAAACGATATGATGACAAAAATTGACTCCCTTTGATATTTTTCGTGCTGGCTTGATATTCATCCTCAGTGGGTTCTCGGATTATTCTTTGAAGAAATGAAATTATCTATTCTGTTAGAGAGTATTTTGTGTTTGGTATAGGAATGAAGAAAAAAGCCGTCTGAAGAAACCAGACAGCCTTTCAAAGATTTAGCGAAGAAGATAGTATATCGAGATCAAGGTTTATTATGCGTTTTTTTATTGTTCTTGATATAAATAAGTCCATATCCAAGACCAGCAAGAGCAGAAAGACCTGACCCACATAGGACACCGATTTTTGCGGAATTTAGTTGCGCAATATCCTGGAAAGCAAGCATTGAAACAAAGATAGACATTGTAAAGCCAATACCTGCTAAAAATCCAATCAATAATATGCCTGTCCATGTTACATGGGGAGGAAGGCGGCATAGACCTGATTTTACTGCTAGATAGCTGGCTGCAAGGATACCAAGCGGTTTACCAATACATAGACCAATAATAATACCGAGCACAATCAAGAATGATTTTTGAGAAGCAAGGTCAAAATTTGCAAAGCTAACTCCTGCATTAGCAAAGGCAAAAATTGGCATCACACCATATGCTACCCATGGATGTAGCTCTTTTTGGATGCGTATTACAGGTGCAACTATATCGCGTTGTCCTTTACGCATTTTTTTCAGTGTGGTTGAGATATGGTGTAGATCTGTGTTGGTATTTTTTTCTTGAAGAGTTTGAATTGCATTACTTAGTGTTGTAAGGGGAGATACAAGATTACGGGTAGGGAAAACTGGAGTCATCATACCTAAAATTACACCAGCAAGTGATGGATGAATGCCTGTTACCATAAGCCCCCACCAAATAATGGCACCGGGTAAAACATAGAGCCATGCTGATGCAAAGCTGATCCATTGAAAGAAGAATACCAAAGCAATGCCTGCTGCTGCAATGGCTAAACCACTAGGATCCAGATTGGTTGAATAGAAAAAAGCAATAATAAGAACGGCCATGATATCGTCAATAATTGCTAATGATAAGAGAATGATATGGAGATTGGAAGGAATAGCTTTGCCAAGAAGAGCAAGAATACCTAAAGCAAAAGCGATATCAGTAGCTGTAGGTACAGCCCAACCGTAGATGTGTCCGCCATTGAAATTGAAGCTAAGGTAAATAATAGCAGGAATACAAACTCCGCCTATTGCAGCAACAATTGGCAAAATGGCTTGTTTGACGCTGGCAAGAGCACCTTCATGAATTTCGCGCCGAATTTCCATCCCTGCGACAAGGAAGAAGATGGTCATAAGAACGTCATTGACCCAAAAATGTAAATCCCATGATAAGTTGAAATGGCCAAAATTAAAGCCAAGAGGTGTATGCCAGAAGGCTTCATACAAAGAAGTATATTGAGAGTTAGCAAGTATGAGTGCAGTAGCTGCAGCCAATAAAAGAACAACTCCACTCATAGCTTCAATATGGAGAAAGCGTTCAATAGCAGAAAATGCACGATTCGTAATAAGGGAAGCACGATTAGGTAAGCGATTTGAGGATAAATCAAGCATAAGATAACTCCAAATATCGACTAATTAAATATAATTTTTGTTGTAAATACTCTTTTGAAAAATGGTAGCTTTTTTAAATTTGTAAAAGAGAGCTATCAATTTTAAAATCAATTATATTTTTTAATGAGACGGTTCATTTTTTATAGTTAGATTCACTTTGCTAAGAACAGCTGGTAAATTATTTTGTAAGGCAACTTGAAGATCATCTGCTGTAAGTCCTTTGTTATCTTTTGCTGTTATTTGAATTTTTAATGTTTGCGGATTTTTTGCAAAATCACCAAGGGATTGTGCAATATTTTCTACGTCACAATGATTTTTCAATAATATCTTGGGGCTTTGGGTTATGATGAGATAGAAATCATCATAAAGCTCTTCTTTGAGATCATATTTGCCGTCGTCAAGATTTTGCGCAAGGTAAGAAAAAAGCTTATCAATGAATCCAAAATCTGTATAACGCATATCAATTTCGGTGATACCAAGATTTTGAGAAGCAGCAATGATTTTTTCTTTTTCACCGGAAAAAAGCGTTTTATCTACATCAACAATTTTAGCTGATATTTCTCCAGAACCAATGTCTTTGATGTTAAAGGATATTCCATTTAAAAGAAGCGCATGATTTTTTTCATCATAAAAAAAATTGATTTTTCCTGAAATATCAAGGTGTTCAAAACCCATATATTGGAGGAAATTTAAGTTTTTTTGTTCTGGTTTTTTAGGTGAGATTGAGAGATCATTAAGAGAGAGCAGAAAGCTTTCTGGTATAGGTTGTTGCCATTGGCTTGACTTTATTTGGAACGATTTAAGTGTTGTTGTTAGCTGCGGTAGGTCAATATCTACTTTATTCATTTGAACATTGATTGAAGTAATAGCTGAAATACTTGTTCTGAGAATGGTGTTTTGTGCTTCTTTTTGAGCTGCCTGATCTTTCATTTTTTTCGCGTTCAGGTAGGCTTTGATAAGTTTCTCAGGTGTTTCTTCAAGAGGTTTTATTTTTAGGTCAGACATTTTGAGTTCGCCAAGAGAAAAAGAAGCATTTTTTTCTTTTCCTTTAAAGATATCGACCATTATATCTTTGAGTGCAATAGAACCAATAACGGTTTTGCTTTGATCATCAGGATTATTTTTACCGGAGATAATCGAGTAGAGATAACTAACATCGATATCATAGGCTTGCATTTTATTGCTTTGGGCGTTCAGACGTATCTGTTTTGTACTATCAAAAGCAGCCGGTGCAAATTCTAGATGATCAACTACATTTTTGATACTTATGGAGCGAATGTGACCATTTTTGAAACCAGAAAGCTGAAAATTCTTTATGTTGAATTTTTCAGTTGGTTTGTTCGTATTTTCAGTAAAAATCAGTATGTCCGGAGCGTTAATAGATGAGATATTGACACGCATAAGCGATTGCAAAAAGCGGGATGTAATTGTGACATCTTTGTCTTTCAGGGATATGTTGCCAATAGCAATTTGGGGGATTTGTAGATGAATATCATTGTATTTTAAATCAACATCATAAAGTGTAAAAGTGCCAGGGATAAAAGCGATAGGAGGGCGACCTGAAATAGCACCAATTTTAAGAGATACGTTTTCTGGGGTTGGCAAAGTGACATTGGTCAGATTGACTTTTCCTATAATACTGACTTCGGATTTTTCTGCATTGATGGAGCGGCGAGCGATCTCACTTTTTACAAAGCTATCGAGGTGAGGTTTTGCCATATAAAAACCACCGACAACTATGATGGCAAAAATCGTAACAAATCCAACAATACAGGTCAGCCAGTATTTATAGTTATATTGATATTTATCATGAAAATTGACCATTATTTTTCTTTCGATGTTATAACTACATGTTAGAGTAAGATAAGTTTCTTAAAAAAACGATAGAGGCTCAGATATGGCACGCAAATGGGATATTTGTCTATATCTCCTTTTGCAGGTAGAGTAATTACATTTTTTTTTGCAATAAATTTTTATCGATTGTTACCAATTTTTTCTAGTTTCTGTATGTACAAAAAAGATATGATAACAGGAAAAATTACACCAACCATGATCTTAATTATTTTGCTATGTAAACTCATTTCTAAAGAGCTATCATATCTTAAATGATTGACAGAGGGTTGAGTATCTTTTTATGGAGTAAGATACTTAAAAAGTGCATATTTATTGAGAGATTGTGTAAAGGTTTTAAATGAGCGTTGTTGTAAAAAGTCCGTATATGAGGATATATGTTGATTTTGAGTTAATCTACTAATTTTAGGATTTTTAGTTTATTAAGGATACCAATTTAATCTATTTATGCGTAAAGCACAGAAATTAAACTTTTTTCCAAGGTAAGATATATGTCGTACGATAGTTTTATTCATGAAGTCAATGAAGAGTTTCGTCAGGAGAAGGTCTACGCTTTTTTGAAACGTCACGGCTTTTTGGTTATTGTTGCAGCTATCATTTTTATATTAGCGATAGTTGGTTATCAAGTTTACAGCCATAAGAAAATGAATGAGGCTAGGAATATTGGTGATATATTTATAAAAAGTCTCAGTTTAGCAGACTCACATGATTTTGATCAAGCGATGAATCAGTTAGAGCTTGTTAAAGCATCTAATTTTGCAGGTTATCCTTTTCTTGCTCGTTTGCGTGAAGCTTCTTTATTAAGTGAACAAGGTGATGCTGTTCGAGCAGTAGAAATGTTTGATACGGTTGCATTTGATGAAAAGGCACCGCAGATTTTGCAGAAAGTAGCAAAAATTCAGGCCGCTTATATTTTGGTTGATATAGGCACATTGGATGATGTTAAAAAACGTGTTCAGGATATAGCAAATGATATTGATCCTATGCGCATATCTGCAAGGGAGGCTTTGGGTCTTGCTGCTTACAAAGCTGATAAGATGGATGAAGCTGTTTATTATTTTCAAAAAATTTCTGAAGAAGGTAATTTAGGGATAAAAATAGTTGAGCGAGCGAAAATTATGCTTGAGCTCATTCAAGCTGAAGGCAAGGTGAATAAGGAATAACTTGATGAGCCTTACCATTGCTATAGTGGGTCGCCCTAATGTTGGAAAGTCAACCTTATTTAATCGTCTGGTTGGGAAAAAATTAGCTCTGGTTGATGATAAGCCCGGTGTTACACGTGATCGGCGTATCCATGCTGCAAGGTTCCAGGATCTGTATTTTGACGTAATTGACACAGCTGGTTTGGAAGAAGCTGATGATCATACACTTGAAGGTCGTATGCGCTCTCAGACAAAGGTTGCTATTGATGAAGCAGATCTCATTTTGTTTGTGCTTGATGCAAAGAGTGGGATAACATCAAGTGATTTAAATTTTGCTTCTTTGGTGCGTAAATCAGAAAAACCAATTGTGCTTGTTGCTAACAAATCTGAATCAAAAGCAGCGACAGAAGGAAAATACGAAGCATGGTCATTGGGATTGGGGGAGCCTTGTGCAATATCTGCTGAGCATGGTTTAGGTCTTTCAGATCTTCGTGATGCAATTGTAGATGCTGTTGGTAAAGATAAAGCTTTTGATAATAAAAAAGAAGAAGATACAATTATACAATCTGCGTCTGTTGGTGATAATGGTGATGATCTAGAAGAAGAGGGGTGTATTTACGATGAAAGTGCACCTATTCGAATAGCAATTGCCGGTCGTCCGAATACAGGAAAATCAACACTCATTAATAGTATGTTGGGGCAGGATCGTTTGTTGACAGGGCCAGAGGCAGGCGTTACGCGTGATTCTATTTCTATAGATTGGGAATGGCGTAGCCGTCATATAAAACTCTTTGATACGGCAGGTTTGCGTCGAAAATCAAAAATTCAAGAAAAGTTAGAGAAACTCTCTGTTACAGATACCTTACGTGCGATCCGTTTTGCAGAAGTTGTGGTGATTGTTTTTGATTCAACTGCACCTTTTGAAAAGCAAGACTTACAAATTGTTGATCTTGTGATTCGTGAGGGACGCGTTCCTATTATTGCTTTCAATAAATGGGATCTTATTGAAAATTGCCAGGAAATATTGGCTGATTTGCATGAAAAATGTGCTTGTCTTCTTCCTCAAGTTCGTGGTTTGAGAGCTGTCCCTTTATCGGGTCAATATGGTCAAGGGATTGATAAGCTCATGGAAAATATCACGATGATTCACCGTATATGGAATCGTCGTATTTCTACAGGAAAACTCAACCGTTGGCTCGAAACAGTTGTAACACGTCATCCGCCGCCGGCGATTTCTGGGCGTAGACTTAAGGTTAAATATATAACGCAGATTAAGACACGCCCTCCTGGATTTATGATCTCTTGTTCACGACCAGAGGTTATGCCTCAATCATATTTGCGCTATCTTTCTAATGGCTTGCGCGATGCATTTGACATGCCAGGTGTCCCAATTCGATTATCGTTGCGGACATCTGATAATCCTTTTGTAGGAAGCGCAAAAAAGTGACATTTTTTCGAGTAATTTTTGTTTTTTTAAATTAACAGAATTTACACTTAATAACTGATTTAGAAATCGACTTAATTGTTTGGTGGATAATGTTTTTTGAATTACCTATAAGGATTAATCATATTTTTGTGCAAAGAGATGTTTTCTTGTGTTACTTCAATTCGCAGAACGTACTCGTATAAAATTAAGCTTGATGTTGAAAAAATCTTTGGGGTAGACTCTTTTTGCTGACTTGACGAATAAATACAGTAACAATATGCTGCGCAAAGCTTTATAGGGTTTGTTTGACTTTACTTTGTTATTAGGGAGCTGATCATGGCACAGGGCAATAAACCTGTTATGCCACAAAGAGAGACTGAAGAACGAAAACAAGAGGATTTTTTTCATTTAGAGAATTTGGCAGACAATTTGGAATGTCGTAGTCGCAATTTGGAGTTATCTTTAATACGCAAGGGAGTGTTCAAAAAACAAGAAGCTGAGAGCGATAGCAAAGGATCGCAGAATGGGGTGGCACGCGCTATTAATTTGTCGAGTGAGTTTTTGGCCAGTGTTATTGTAGGTGTTGTGTTGGGGTTAATGTTTGATAAATTAGTAGGTTCGTTGCCCTGGGGATTAGTATTTTTCCTTTTCCTTGGGTTTGCTGCTGGTGTATTGAATATTCTTCGGTTTGTGGGGTATATGACTCCCAGTCAATTAGAGCACGGCATATTATGCCAAAATAAAAAAATCAGTAAGTCCGATATACGAGGTTGAAGTGACATCACACGCTCCAGATCCTATTCATCAATTTGAGATTTCACGGCTAATTAATGTTTCCATAGGGAATGTGGATTTTTCGTTTACAAATGTATCATTTTTTATAATTGCTACAGTTGTTTTATCTTCAGTATTTTTATTTATTTCATCGTCAAGTCGTCGGTTAGTTCCAACACGGATGCAGTCTATTTCTGAAATGGCATATGAGTTTGTGGCATCAACTTTGCGTGAATCTGCTGGTGTGCAGGGCATGAAGTTTTTCCCTTTAGTTTTTTCGTTGTTTGTTTTTATTTTGGTTGCTAATTTTATAGGTCTTTTCCCTTATTTTTATACGATTACCTCTCAGATTATGATTACTTTTTCGCTGGCGATGTTGGTGATCTTGACAGTAATTGGTTGTGGTTTTTATAAACACGGGATTGGTTTTTTAAAATTGTTTGTGCCAAGTGGTGTGCCTGTTATGATTTTGCCTTTAGTTACGGTGATAGAGGTTATTTCCTTCTTCTCCCGTCCTATTAGTCTTTCGCTTCGTCTTTTTGCTAATATGCTTGCTGGTCACATCACGCTCAAAGTATTTTCTGGCTTTATTGTTTCAATGGTTGGGTTAGGATTTATAGGTGTTGGTGGTTCAATTCTTCCGCTCATTATGACTGTAGCAATTACTGCCCTCGAATTTTTAGTAGCGTTTCTTCAGGCTTACGTCTTTACGGTTTTGACCTGTATGTATCTCAATGATGCAGTACATCCAGGACATTAATAAAATTGGCGGATCTCCGTCAAACAATGCAATTTCGCTTCAAAGGAGAATAATATGGAATTAGCACTTGCAGCAAAATATCTTGGAGCTGGTCTTGCCTGTTTTGGTATGGCTGGAACAGCATTGGGTCTTGGTAATATTTTTGGTAGCTATCTTTCTGGTGCGCTACGTAATCCGTCAGCAGCAGATAGCCAATTTGGCCGTTTGGTTTTTGGTTTTGCTGTAACGGAAGCTTTGGGTATTTTTTCGTTACTTATAGCTCTTTTGCTTCTTTTCGCAGTTTAATCATTTGCAAAAGGGTATGTCTGTTCTTCGAAAAAGAGCAGACATACTTTGCTTTCAGTAGAAAGAAAATTAGTCACCGTGTCACAGGGTTTAAAGCCTTGAGAGTTGTTTGAAGGATAAAGTAGGATGCTTGTTTCCAATGTGTATGCACAAACTTCTGAAGCGCTGAGAGAGCGGGTTGAAAATGCGTTAGAGCACGCGGATCGTGTGTTTCCACCTTTTGATTTTTCGCATTTTTGTTCACACTTTTTTTGGTTGGTGATTTCTTTTGGTTTCTTTTATTTCTTCATAGCTCGTGTGATTGTGCCACGTATTGGTTGTACTATTGAAATTCGTCGGGATCGTATTGCGTCTGATTTAGATCGAGCAATGCGCCTGAAACAGGAAGCGGATACTGTTGTTGAAATTTATGAGCGTAAATTAGCGGAAGCTCGTTTACAGGCATATGCTATAGCTCAGAAAACAAGTAATGAAATTAAAGAAAAGACTAAGCTGGAACGAAAAGAAATTGAAACAAGTTTAGACAAAAAGTTGGCAGATGCTGAAGGTCAAATAGCTAAAATTCGAAATAAGGCTGTGCAGAATATTGGTTCAATTGCGGAAGAAGTGGTGCCTGAAATTGTTAAAAAATTGATTGGTGTTGAAGTCAGTAAAGAATCTGTTAGCTTAGCTGTTAAAGCTGCAGATAATTAAGGATCATAAGGATGACTGATACATTTTGGGCTTTTATTGGATTAATCCTGTTTTTAGCACTTTTATTCTATTTCAAAGTTCCAGCTATGGCACTACGTAGTCTTGATGAGCGGGCAAAGCGTATTGCGGGTGAGCTTGATGAAGCTCTTCGTCTTCGTGAGGAAGCACAGGGGATATTAGCTGAATATCAGCAAAAATGTGCAGGAATAGAGCAAGACGTGCAAGAAATTATTACTGCTGCTAAGCATGAAGCTGAGATTATTGTTGCTGAAGCTCGCGTAAAAACGGAAGAATATGTGAAAAATCGCAATAAATTAGTAGAGCAAAAAATTGCTCAAGCAGAATCTGATGCGATTCAAGAAATTTCTTCATCTGCTGTCAATTTGGCCATTTCTTCTGCAAGTAAAATTATTAATAATGAATTAGGTGCTAAGAAAGCCAATGATCTAATTAAAGAGTCTATTATTAAAGTGAAGACAAATCTTCATTGATACGGCTTGATGGGGTCCAAAGGTTTACTATTTGTAATCCACATTTCTTTAGAGTTTTTTGTAGATGATCCTAAAAAAAATCTAAAAATATAATCGATTACGTTTGTAAATCGAAAATTATCTATCATCGTATAACTAGTTTTTACTTTCTTAAGATGATAAGAAATTTCTAACTTTTGTCTGTCTCACATTTACGTATATTGTGGTTATTTGTTAATTTTTGATCAGTTTATTAAACATGATTTATGTTATCATGATATGGTGTGATAAAAATTGTTTGGGGTTTGACTGAAAAGTTGTTCTTTCATGTTTTGTTTAGCATTTAATGTAAAGAACACTAAATCAGTAACAGAGATTGTTGTTTATCAATTTAAAATTTGTAATATTTTAGTCTTTAGATTATGATTTTTGAAAAATCTGCGATGTCTTGTGTAATTGTATGAATGAATTCAAGAAGAGCAAGGCGGTTAGCACGAATAGCAGCATTTTTATCATTCACCAATACTTTTTCGAAAAATTTATCAATGGGTTCTTTGAGGGATGCTAAGGCATTAAGTGCAGATAACCAATCTGTTGTATTGATATGATCGTTAACTTTTTTTTCTGCTGCAATAATTGCTTGATATAATTGTTTTTCTTCGTTTTCAATAAAAAGCTCTAGGTTAATTGTGCTTGCAAATTCATTTCCTTTTTTGCTCTCATTCTCTAGAATGTTTACAGCACGTTTTATAGCGGCTAAGAGATTGTTACCGTTATTTGTATTGATGAAAGAAGTGAGTACTTCAATGCGGTGCACAATTAATGAAAAGTCGTCAGCATTTTTGGTTAAAACTGCCTCAATAATGTCATGGCGAACTCCTTCATCTTTTAGATGAATTTTCAAGCGTTCATGTAAAAAGGACAATAGATCTGATAAAATATCATCTATTTCTTTTACAAGTGTATCTTGCGTTTGTTTAGATTCTTTTAGATATGCTGCATATTCAGTTTTCTGTTGTAGAAAAATATTAATAGCTTGGTGAAACAATGATGTAAGATTAATTTTACAGTTATGTGAAAGAACGAGCTTTATGACTCCTAACGCAGCTCGTCTTAATGCATACGGATCTTTTGAACTGGTCGGTTTTTCATTGATGAGCCAAAAACCCACTAGCGTGTCAATTTTATCAGCCAATGCGACAGCTATAGTAACGGGCTCTTGTGGAATGCGATCTGTCGGTCCTAGAGGTCTATAGTGATCTTCGATTGCTTCAGCCACACGAGGGTCTTCTCCTTGAAGGAGCGCATATGTTTTCCCCATAAAACCTTGCAATTCAGGAAATTCGTTGACAATCTCTGTTTGTAAATCGGCTTTGGCAAGTACCGCTGCTCGTTTAGCTAACGTGGAATCTGCTTGCACTATAGGTGCAATTTTTTGTACCAAAGCAGAGATCCGTTCTACTTTTTCACCTTGTGTGCCTAATTTAGCATGAAAAGTGACATTTAAACGGTCAAGATTCGCAATTCGTTGATCGAGAGGTTTGTTTAAATCAAGATCAAATTTTTCAGCAGAGGATTTTAAGTCTGCGATGTTAAACAAATCACACTGATCTTTTTGCCAAAAATACAATGCATCAGAAAGACGAGCATGTACAACTTTACTATTACCCTTGATAATTTCTTTACCTTCATCGCTTGCGAGAATATTAGAGACAAGAACAAAATGGCTAGAGAGTTTGGTTTTTTCACCTTGTTTACGGGTTACAAAGCACTTTTGATTAGCTCGAATGGTTAAACGAATAATTTCTGGAGGAATATCAAGAAAAGCTTTATCAAAATTTCCCATGAGGACAACAGGCCATTCAACAAGTCCTGCGACCTCTTCTATGAGAGGGTCATCTTCAACTAGTTCTAAACCATTTGCAAAGCAGAGATTTTTGGCATCTACTAAAATAATATTTTTCCGTCTTTCTGCGTCCAGAATGACTTTATGCGCTTCAAGCTGGGCAATATAGTCGTCAAAGCGGCGTATTGGGATAGGTTTTCCATCACTTAAAAAGCGGTGGCCATAGGTTAAATTATTGCTTTTTAGGGAACCTATTGTAAATGGAATAATGTGTGTTTCACCGCATTGAGGTCCGAAAACGCAAAGGATATTTTGTAAAGATCGGATCCACCTTAACGCTCCACTTTTGGCCGAATCTTCACCCCAACGCATTGATTTTGGCCATGGAAAGTTACGAAGAATGTCAGGCAAAATTTCAGCAATAATGTCTTCTGCTATACGGCCTTTTTTAATAATTTTAGCGATATAAAAATCACCTTTTTTGTTATCATGCGCAATGTGTGCTTCAGAAATATTATTGAGGCCTGTAGCACGCAAAAAGCCATCAATGACCTGCTGGGGTGATTGCGTACTAGGACCTTTCCGTTCTTCGTAGATATCTTGCGATTTTGTAGAAAGACCACGTATATCTAATGTAAGTCGGCGTGGTGTCCAATATTCACACGCGGCTTTATAGGTTAAACCGGCGTCCACAAGCTTATTGGTAACGCATTTTTTAAGATCTGCTGCTGCCTTACGCTGCATACGAGCAGGGATTTCTTCGCTGAAAAGTTCTAAAAGAAGATCAGACATTAGATTTTCCCTTAACATTTATTGTACCAGCTTCAGTTAATAAAAAGGCTTCACCGCAACGGCGTGCAAGATCGCGGACACGGAGAATGTAATTTTGTCGCTCAGTTACAGAAATAACACCACGTGCTTGCAAAAGATTAAAGATATGGCTTGCTTTAATACATTGATCATAAGCTGGTAAGACACATAGATGAAAATCACCCTCTTTATTGGGTTTTCCAGCTTCAAGAAGTGTAATACATTCGCGTTCTGCGTCAATAAAATGCTGATGCAGAAATTCGGTATTCGCAAACTCAAAATTATAGTGTGAATATTCTTGCTCTGCTTGTAAAAAAATATCACCATAACTTATGCGGTCTTCACCCTCCAAGCCGTTAAAGTTAAGATCATAGACGTTATCGACACCTTGGATATACATTGCCAGGCGTTCAAGTCCATACGTAATTTCCCCTGAAACGGGAGCGCATTCGATACCACAAACTTTTTGGAAATAAGTAAATTGAGAGATTTCCATTCCATCACACCAACACTCCCATCCGAGCCCCCAAGCTCCAAGTGTTGGACTTTCCCAATCATCTTCAACAAAGCGAATATCATGAAGATTGGTATCAAGACCAATGGCTTTTAGTGAATTGATGTAAAGCTCTTGTAGATTTGGTGGAGAGGGTTTGATAATGACTTGAAATTGATAATAATGCTGTAAACGATTTGGGTTTTTACCATATCGTCCGTCTGTTGGACGCCGGGAAGGTTGTACATAAGCTGCTTTCCAGGGGCGTGGTCCTAATGAACGTAATGTTGTTGCTGGATGAAAAGTTCCAGCACCTACTTCCATGTCATAAGGTTGCAAAATTGCACATCCATAGTGAGCCCAGTAACTCTGCAAGGTTAAAATAAGTCCCTGAAAAGAATGTGTAGGATTGAGATGTTCAGACAAGTTCACGCTTTGTACTCTTAAATATTGAATGTGCTGACGGATACTAAAATAATTTTACTCTTAATCCTTGTCTATAATTTCGTATGGTTATGGTCAAGCGTTGTTGTTTTTTGCAAACCAAATTTCAATTTTTCTTTGATTTTCTCTAAATTCTCTGGCTGTCCATCAATTGCGTGATTCCATTGAAATATTGCTTCACGTTTGCGTCCAATTTGCCAATAGGCATTGCCTAAATGGTCATTTAATACTGGGTCTTGAGGTTGCAATTTAACGGCGGTTTCTAATATTTCAACAGCTTGATCATATTGTTTAAGTTTATAGTAGGCCCATCCTAAAGAATCGAGGATATAACTATTTTGTGATTGTAATTTAGAGGCTTTTTGCAGCATACGAAGAGATTCTTCGAGTTCCTGATCACGCTCAATAAGCATATATCCTAGATAATTAAGAACTTGTGGTTGATCAGGGAATAATTCAAGGGCTTTTCGCAAGTCATTTTCTGCTTTTGGCCATTGTTTTAAATGTTCAAAAGCAATAGCACGCTGATAAAAGAGTTGCCAATCATCTTTTTGAAAATCTGTTATGCCTGTCATAGCACGATTGATAACTTTGATAGTTTCAGCAAAGTTGTTTGCTTGCATATGAATAGCAGATAGCGCCATAAAAATATAACGATCATTGGGGATTTTTTTTTCTAATGATGTTAGTAATTTAATGGCTTCATTGTGGTTGTTGTTGTTGGCGAGAAGTAACGCCAACTGAATCTGGCTATCTCGATAGTAAGGGGAGAGAGGTGGTAAGGCATGATACAATTTAATAGCTTGGTTGGTATCATTCATCTTGGCAGAGATATCTGCTAATTGGAACACTGCCACTTCATTTTGAGGGTATAAAGCTAAAGATAATTGTATGAAAATACGTGCAATATGTTCTGAGTCTTTTCGATTGATGGCTGTTCCAAAGTCATATAAAACTTCACCCGCTCCTTGTTGAGGAGTTTTAACTGGATTTTCTAGATTAGCGCCTTTTTCAATTTTTTTCCTAATGTTTTTGAGTGCTTCTCGACCTAACAATATTTTTTCACCATTTTGTATAGTCTCAATAGCTTTGTTAGTCATTTTATGACGCAATAAGAATGATGCGTAGGCTATGATTATACGTTCGTAGGTATCAGGGGCTGCAATAGCTCCTTGTTGGTTGTTTAATGCTTGAATGAAATATTTTTTTGCATCTTTAGTACGCTTTGCGAGATCACTCATCAGTGCGAGATGGTAATGTATAAAAAGATTGTACCAGGGAGGTCCTAGAAGTTTTTCAAGATCAGCGATTGCTTGAGAGTGATTTCCAGACTCGAAGGTAACCCACGTACTTATTATGTCAAAAGCTGGATTATTAATATGAGGAGATGTTTTTGTTTGCAGGAGTAGTTTGGCATCCGTATAATTTTTTTTGATGAAATTATCTATCGATAATGTTAAAAAAATAAAGGGATTGGTAACATCTTGAGCTTTCAGTTTTTTTGCTTGTTTTACAGCATCTTGAAACGTACCTACGGATAGCATCGCTTCAAAAATTTCTTTTTGCACTCCTATATCATCAGGGTTGTAGGCGAGTGCTTGTTTTAAATAGCTAATAGCAAGATCTATTTTGTTTTCATAGCGTGCAGCGCGCCCTGCTAAATAGGCACCTGAAAATGAGTTTATGTTAAGAGTTGCACCAATGTTGCTGTAAGCGGGTAATGGCATCAGCATAATTCCTGCCATAAAGAAAGTAAAAAAGCGGGATGCTGTTGTACAGCGCATGAAGCTAATCCTCTTAAAATTTGAAGGTATAATTTTAAATCATACCTCATCTCATTATTTTGTTAAGCAATATTACGATTCTTATAGAGTCAGTTTACACGCGCGATACAAAAATCGATGACTTCAATCAGTGCACTTTTGGCAGGACTGTCCTTTATTGAAGAGAGGGCATCGATTGCATGTTGTCCATAAATGCGTGCATGCTTTATTGTGTCGGTTATGCAGCCATATTTTTCCATTAAATACTGTGCATGTATGAAAGCTTCATCACTATGATTGCTCTCTTTAAAGGTTTGTTTCCAAAATTCTTTTTCTACGGCATTCCCCCTCATGTATGAGAAAATAACAGGCATGGTAATTTTTTTTTCTCGAAAATCATCTCCTATATTTTTTCCTAAATGTTGGGCGTCTCCACTATAATCCAGTGCATCGTCAATCAATTGGAAGGCTAATCCCAATGATGTACCATATTTGCGTAATGCAGAACGTTCTTCGCATCCATAACCAGCAATGATTGGTCCGACTTCCGCGGCAGCTGAAAAAAGTGCAGCTGTTTTTGCATTAATAATTTTGAGATAATTTGAAATATCATTTTCTATATTGTTTGCAGCGGCGAGTTGCATCACTTCTCCTTCAGCGATAACGGCTGCAGCATTTGATAAGATAGCGAGTGCTTCCATTGAACGAGCGTCTACCATAATTTTAAAGGCTTGCCCTAATAGAAAATCACCAACAAGTACGCTTGCTTGATTTCCCCAAATCATCCGTGCGGTGGATTTTCCGCGTCGTAGATTACTTTCATCAACCACATCATCGTGTAATAAGGTTGCTGTGTGCATAAATTCAACTGCTGTTGCTAGTTTTATATGCTCATCACCCTGATATCCAAACATATGAGCAGCAGCTAATGTGATCATTGGGCGCAACCGCTTTCCACCTGATGAAATAAGGTGATTGCAAATTTCAGGAATCATTTCGATATTTGATTTAATCATAGAAATGATGAGCTGGTTTGCACGTTCCATATCATCTTTTGTGAGATTAATGAGGGGTTGGAGAGAAACTTGATTGTTTTTTTTATAATCCTGTTTTGTAATGGCATCCAAAGTATTCGCTCCTAAACTATTGCAAATAAACATATATAAATTCTATTCTTTATTTGTAACATAAAGGGGGATTGGCTTTGACTCAAGTCTTTGATACTGCCTTGAAGTAGAAGTTTTTATAGTATTTACAAAGAATATTTTTCTGCGTTTAGGGATAAATTATTATAAATCTGTTAAGCAAGGCAGTAAGAAGAACGGTTTTGTAAGCAGTATAGATAGATAATGCAGTACAGATAATGGGAAGCAATTTTAGGTCTGTAGATGGATAGAGCAACGAATCATAGTGATGAAACAATTGATAAATTTCACCGCGGGAAGTTTTACTTAGTTCAACCTCGTGAACATGGTCACCGTTCTGGCGTAGATGCTATGTTGTTAGCCGGTTTGGTTCCAAGTCTCTTTAAAGGAAAAATTGTTGATTTAGGTGCTGGAGCTGGTGCTGCGGGATTGGCAGTAGCTTCGCGGTGTTTTGAAACCCATGTTACATTAGTCGAACGGTCAGCTTTTATGTTATCTTATGCGCAGAAAACGCTTTTACTGAAAGAAAATAAAGAATTATCTAGCCGAATTTTCCTATTAGGAGCAGATGTTACTTTAAGAGGTAAAGAACGCATAGAGGCGGGGCTGATCAATAACAGTTTTGATTTTGCGATCATGAATCCGCCTTTTAATAATTCTGCAGATCGTAAAACACCCGATAGACAAAAATCTGAGGCGCACGTAATGCCTGAGGCGATGTTTGAAAATTGGTTACGCAGTGCTGCTGCAATTGTGAAACCAGGTGGATATTTAGGGTTAATTGCACGTCCACAATCACTTACTGATATATTACATGCTTTAAAGAGGCGTTTTGGTGATATACGTATCATTCCCGTTCATTCTCGTGCTGAAACAGCTGCAATTCGTATATTGTTTTATGCGAAACGGGGAAGTAAAACAGCTTTATCTGTATTACCTGCATTGATTATGCATGAAGGAAATAGCCACGCTTTTTCACCGCAGGTTGATGCTATTAATAATGGGCATATAAGTTTATGGGAAATTTTTAAATGATATCTTGTAATTTTTGATTTATTTATTAAACTCAGACTGTTTTTTATGTTTTTTTAAATTAATTTTTTCTTTATTATCAATTTGTTATAAGGATATTTTATTTTGATTGGTTGTACCAAATGCTTTATTCCGCGCTATCTTCGTTCTAGTGCATTTAATATTCCTGTCGTACGTCTTCATGGAGCTATTATGGATTCAACTTCATTAATGGCGCGTACGCTTTCACTTAGTAGGTGTGCAGATCTTTTAGATAAGGCTTTTTCTGATAAGAGAGCGCCGGCTGTTGCTCTCGTTATTAATTCTCCTGGTGGTTCTCCTGTACAATCGCGTCTTATATTTCAACGTATTCGCGATTTGGCAGATGAAAAGAAGAAGCAGGTTCTTGTATTTGTTGAAGATGTAGCTGCATCGGGTGGCTATATGATTGCTTGTGCCGGGGATGAAATTTTTGCTGACGCTACTTCTATTGTTGGTTCAATTGGGGTTGTTTCAGCTTCTTTTGGCTTTCCTGAGCTTTTGAAGAAAATTGGAGTAGAGCGCCGTATTTATACAGCAGGAAAAAACAAAGTTATATTAGATCCATTTCAGCCAGAGAAGAAGACGGGTATTGATCACCTAAAATCTTTGCAACTTGAAGTTCACCAGACTTTTATTGATTTGGTCAAAGAGCGGCGTGAATCAAAGTTATCAGATGATCCAGATATTTTTACAGGAATGTTTTGGACTGGGAAAAGAGGCATTGGACTTGGTTTAATTGATGGATTGGGTGATGTACGCTCTGTTGTTAAAGAGAGATTTGGTGATAAAACGAAACTTCGGTTAATTTCTCCTTCCAAAAGTCTTTTGGGACCTAAAACCCCTTCAGGGATTTCTGCTGATGTAGTCAATATGGCGGTTGATAGTTTACTAACGGTAGCTGAAGAGCGGGCGCTTTGGCAGCGTTATGGTTTATGATTGGAATGTCATCCAGGATATATTATTGATTGGTTTATAATTTTATTAAGAATTTTTGCAATTTGGAAAGAAATTTAAGTGATACGGCTTATTTTGTTTAGTTTGATTTGTATTGCTGTTTTTTACGTGCGCTATTTATTTAAGCATAAATCACGGCGAATATTGCAGCGTGCTGATTCTACGAAAGTTCATTCATATACAGATATCAAAAAAACAAAAGGAACATTAGTGCACGATCCCTATACAGGTGAATATTATGTCCAATGATATCAACAGTGCAAGATTCACTTGAAGGGCATTTTCATGTATTGACACCCATCAAGTTGAATTTGGCTTTGCATATTGTAGGGCAACGTACTGATGGTTATCATTTATTAGAAAGTTTGGTCTATTTTAGTCTCAGCGGTGATTGTTTGAGCTATGCACCTTGTGAGAGAGATCGCTTTATTTTGACAGGCCCTTTTGCTAAAGGGCTTTCTTGTAATTCCATTAATCTGGCTGTGCGTGCACGTGATTTTATGCACAAGACATTTCCTAGAAGTGCTAAACCTTCTTCTTTTCAGCTCATGAAAACGTTGCCTGTCGCTTCGGGTATTGGTGGTGGATCTGGTGATGCTGCTAGCATTTTAAACATATTGCGTCAGAAATGGAAGTTAGATTGTTCTTGTGAAGAATTAGCGGAAATGAGTTTAGCGCTTGGTGCTGATGTGCCAATGTGTCTTTTTGCGTTGGAATATCAGCAGCCGCTTTTTGTTAAAGGAATTGGCAATGACGTAACACGGCTAGAAGAGGCTTGTTCTATTGCAATGGTACTCGTTAATCATGGTCAAAAAATTGCAACAGAGACTATTTTTAATGCTTTGGAAAAGCGCAATCATCCCCCTTTAAAAATTAACCCGGTGGCTTTAAAGACGGTCTCTTCATTAGTTGAAGTTTTACAAGAAACACGTAATGACCTTTTTATTCCTGCATTGAAAATTGCTCCTCAATTGGCTGAAGTTTTGTCTACACTTGATGAAAGTGGGTCTCTTTTTTCCCGTATGTCTGGGTCGGGGGCAACCTGTTTTGGCATTTTTAAAGATCAGCAAGCAGCACAGAAGGCAGCTGCTTTTATTAAATCGATGCATCCCAATTGGTTTGTTAAATCTATCATTACTTTAGGAAGATCTTCACAGTGAGATGTCGTAAGGGCTTTTTGTTTATAGTTATGATTGATAAATTTTACCTCTGCTGTCTGATATTTTAATTTTATACATGTCAAATATGGAGTAAAAAAGAAACGGATTGCTTTAGTAATTTTTAAAAAAGCGATTAGGATTGTTGATCAATCTTCTAATCGTCTAGAAGAAATTCATGATTATTTTTTTATATCATAATCGTTTGTTCAAGAATTATTAAAGATATTGAGAGTTGCAATTTATTCTGTGGTGCTTGCAGAAAATGGAGAGTAATGCAAAAATAGATGTATGTCTCGTAATATTCGTAACGTACTAAATATGTCTGATTTACCCCCTCAACCCAATTTTTCGTATGAATTGGATTTGCAGAATCAGGGCTTTTTTCATATAGCAGGTGTTGATGAAGTTGGACGCGGGCCTTTAGCAGGGCCGGTGGTAACGGCAGCAGTTATTTTGAGTAAAGATCATAGTCTTGATGGGTTGAATGATTCAAAGAAACTGTCTGTTCAGAAGCGTAATCGACTTTACTGTGAGATTTTACAGAGTGCGTTGGCAATTTCGATCGCTAGTATTTGTGCCCGTGCGATTGACCAGTCTGATATTAGAAAAGCAACTTTAGAGGCAATGCGACGTTGTGTTATGGGGCTTGCAGTTCCTGCTCATTATGCATTAATTGATGGGCGTGATATTCCTCCTCATTTGCCATGTCCAGCGAAGGCTTTAGTTAAAGGTGATCAGCGTTCAGTTTCTATTGCAGCGGCTTCCATCGTTGCTAAAGTGACGCGTGATCGGATGATGGAACATGCTGGGCAAGTTTATCAAGGCTATGGTTTAGAAAAGCATGTTGGTTATGCAACAGTAGCTCATCGTGCAGCTATTGCTGAATATGGGCCTGTTATAGGACTGCATCGTTATAGTTTTGCACTTATCAAACGCTATAAGGAAGACATTTCATGACGATTCTGCCTCTCAATAGTCATTCAATAAAAGAAGCTGTTGAGATTCTAAAAAAAGGTCAATTAGTTGTTTTGCCTACAGAAACTGTTTATGGATTAGCTGGTGATGCAACGAATGGGAAAGCCGTAGCTTCTATTTTTGCTATAAAGGGACGGCCGCAATTTAATCCCCTTATTGCTCACGTAAGTAGCATAAAGATGGCGGAATGTTACGTAGAAATTGATTGTCTTTCACGGCGATTGATGGAAGCATTTTGGCCAGGGCCCTTGACATTAGTTTTACCCCTAAAACCTCATCATAATATTCATCCTTTAACAACAGCTGGCTTAAATACACTTGCTGTTCGTTTCCCTGATGGTGGTTTTGCAGAAATTGTTCAATGTTTTGGTCGACCTTTAGCGGCGCCTAGTGCAAATCAATCAGGGTATCTTAGTCCCACCTCAGCTGCATCTGTGTTCGATTCTTTAGGGGAAAAAGTTTCTTTGATTATTGATAATGGGCCAGCAAAAATAGGGCTTGAGTCAACGATTGTTAAGGTTTGTGATGGAAATATTTATCTCTTGCGTCCAGGGGGGATAATTGCTGAGGATATTGAAAAAGTCGTAGAAAAATCTTTGAAACGGATGGATCAGTGTGCTGCCATTGAAGCACCAGGCATGTTAAAATCGCATTACGCACCCAATAGTTTAGTGCGTTTGAATGCACAGACAGTAGAAAATGGTGAAGCTCTTTTAGCCTTTGGGACTCAGCGTATTGCTGGTGTTGAAAATGCTATTTATGTTTTAAACCTTAGCGAAAGTGGTCAATTGGAAGAGGCTGCGTTTAATTTTTTTCAATATATGAAACAGCTAGATTTATTTAAGGCGAGGTGTATTGCAGTGGAGCCTATTCCATTTTACGGATTAGGTGAGGCTATTAATGACCGTTTAATACGTGCTGCAGCTCCAAAGGGGGAATAAGAATGGAGCAGAATTTGATTGAGCGTTTTAGAAACATTGTCGGTCCTATGCACGCTATCACAGATCAAGCATTGATTGCACCGCATTTGAGAGAATATCGTGGTCTTTTTCATGGAAAAACACCATTGCTTTTACGGCCATCTTCTACAAAAGAGGTTTCATCTATTATGCATTTGGCCAGTCAAACACGCACACCAATCGTACCTCAGGGAGGGAATACAGGTCTTGTAGGTGCTCAACAGCCAGATGATAGTGGATGCAGCGTTATTTTGTCTATGGAGCGTTTGAATAAGATTCGCTCTCTTAATCTTGAAGGAAATTACGCTGTAGTGGAGGCTGGTGTTATTTTACAGACTTTACAAAGAAAAGCGAATGAAGTGGAGCGTTTATTTCCCCTTTCTTTGGGTTCGGAAGGATCGTGTCAAATAGGAGGAAATCTTTCGTCTAATGCCGGAGGAACAGCTGTTTTAGCTTATGGTAGTATGCGAGATCTTTGTCTTGGTTTAGAAGTTGTTTTGCCTGATGGACGTATTTTGGATGATTTGCGCTTTGTTAAGAAAGACAATAGCGGTTATGATTTGAAAGATCTTTTTATCGGTGCAGAAGGGACTTTGGGGGTTATCACTGCAGCAGTTTTAAAGATGTTTCCAAAGCCGAAAGGAAAAGCAGTTGCTTTTGTAGGGTTACACAGTCCGGCTAAGGCTTTGGAGTTTTTATCTCTTGCTCAAAGCTATGGAGGATCATCATTAACTGGTTTTGAGCTTATGAACAAACTCAGTTTGCAAATGGCTTTAAATTATAAAATGTGTACTCGCTCTCCTCTTGATCGTGAGTATGAATGGTATGTATTAATTGATATTTCATCAGCCCGTAGCGATAACGATGCCTTATCAGTATTGAGTGATTTTTTAGAGGTCGCTTTAAAAGATTCTATTATACAAGATGCAGTGATTACACGATCGTTAAAACAACAGGATTTTTTTTGGCAATTGCGTGAAAATATGTCACCTGCACAAAAGTTAGCAGGAGGATCTATTAAACATGACATTGCGGTGCCCATTTCTTCCATTCCTGATTTTATTGCTGAAGCTGCACTGATTGTTGAGAATGTTGCTCCGGGTGCACAAGTAGTTTGTTTTGGCCATATGGGCGATGGTAATCTTCATTATAATGTTACGCAGCCTATAGGAGCTGAACCTAAAGATTTTTTACAATTATGGTCACAAATGAATGATCATATTCATTGTTTGGTTATGCGCTATCAGGGTACATTTTCTGCTGAGCATGGAGTTGGTCAGCTTAAGCGAAAAGAATTGCGTACTTTTAAATCACCTGTTTCTCTAGAGATTATGCAGGAGATTAAGAAAATATTTGATCCTTTAGGGATTATGAATCCTGGAAAAATATTATAATTCAACAATGAAAATATTTTTCATGTGTTCTTGATTTAGGTTTTCGTAACCAAATAAGAAGCTAAGTTTTTTATCTAACCTTTTAATAATCTGATCAGGAAAGGCTGTTATAAAGTGTGTGCATTATTGAAATAAATGGGGATAGATTCATATGGCTAATCAATGTTTTGATCAGAAAAAAAAGGGGCTTGAATTTCGTTTAAATCCTTGTCATTTGCCACAAACGATAACATATCTTTCACCTAAAAATGGCAATCAAATAATTTGTTCACTAAATGAGAAAAGTGTTTTTATGAAAATTGATGCGACTTCAAGCTTATCACGTTTTATGCCGGCTACTTATTTTAAGGGAATTGCAGCGCGCATAATAGAAACGCTTTCAGGAAAGAGAGCCGTTACATTAGAGTTATTTCACTCAGATGAAGAAGTTTGTATTCCACTTTTAATATCAAGAGATTTGAACCATGTTCTTCTACATTGGCGATTATGGGCAGATCTTTACGGTCTCCCTATGCTTATGATTAATGAAGATGATGGCATTGTTTTTGTTAAAGATTATTCTTCTTTTCGTGTAACATCACCTCATTATAGCCGAAAAGGTTTTTTACTCAATAGTCATGGTTTGTTAGGTTTACGTTTGATCATTGCTAATCGAAGTGTGCTGCAGTAAGCTGTTATGGGCATGAAATTTTTCATAATTCATAATATGTAGGAAGATATATTTGCTCTCAAGGTGTTGAGCATTTTTAGGTGTGGAGATACTGTGTTTGTTCGGGTAGCACTCGTCTGTGTTCTTCGTATGCTGCAATTGTTTGTGTCGTTTGAACGCTTATTATTTTGGTCATAAATTGCTTTTAGAGCAATCGTGAATAGAAGACAGCCCTAAAAGATTGAGTATATCGTTATCATGGAAAACGACTAGCTTTGAAAATAGAAAGTTCAGCTTTCTCGTGCAATGGCACGCCATCCAATATCACGACGGACAAAACCTTGTGGCCAATCAATACAGTCGACAGCTTCATAAGCGCGTTTTTGCGCTTTTGAAACCGTTTTTCCTACTGCAGTTATATTTAAAACGCGTCCACCGTTGGCAATTAACTCTCCATTATGTAAAGCTGTACCAGAGTGAAAAACTTGCACATCAGAGAGAGTATTGACTTTGTCAACATTGCGGATGACACTTCCTTTTTGGGGAGCATTTGGGTAACCATTCGCAGCCATAACAACGGTTAAAGCAGTTTTTTCAGACCACAGAATAGGCCTGTTTTCAAGATTTCCTTGAGCAGCTGCAAGAAGCAGTGGCAGAATGTCCTCTTCAAGACGCATCATTAAAACTTGGCATTCAGGGTCACCGAATCGTACATTAAACTCAATCAATTTAGGACCTTCTGAGGTTATCATCAGCCCCGCAAAGAGAATGCCTTTGAAAAGAGCTTCCATTTCAGCCATACCGCGTAGAGCTGGTTCAATAATTTCCTTAAGGGTACGGTTAACCATTTCCTCGGTCATGACGGGAGCTGGTGAATAGGCCCCCATGCCACCGGTATTTTCTCCTATATCGCCATCGCCAACACGTTTATGATCTTGTGCTGATCCAAAGGGAATGGCGGTTTTTCCATCACAAAGACAGAAAAAGCTGGCTTCTTCACCTTCAAGAAAGGCTTCGATAACAATTTTTTTCCCTGCATCACCGAATGCACCTTCAAAGCAAGAATCAACAGCATTGAAAGCTTCTTCAATTGTCGTAGCGATAACAACACCTTTTCCAGCAGCTAAGCCATCAACTTTAATAACAATAGGAACACCTTGTTGACGAATGTAGGATTTAGCTTTTGAAGCATCATCAAAGCATTGATAGATACTTGTCGGGATGTTATTTCTTTGGCATAGATCTTTTGTGAAACTTTTTGATCCTTCCAATTGAGCAGCTTTTTGATTGGGTCCAAATACATAGATATCAGCTGCATTAAGAGCATCGGTTATGCCAGAAATTAATGGTGCTTCAGGTCCAATAATGACAAGATCAATAGAATGTGTTTTACAGAAATCAATAACAAGGAGGTGATCATCAATGTCTAATACAATATTTTCACCAAATTCTATTGTTGCAGGATTTCCAGGAGCGCAATATAACTTTGTAAGCAGAGGTGATGCTGCTATTTTCCATGCTAAAGCATGTTCTCGTCCGCCTGATCCAATAAGAAGAACGTTCATTGTGTGCTCCTATCATAGAAGGTAATTAAATTGAGTTTTCTTGTCATAAGAATAAAATGCTTTTATCACAAGATCAAAGGTACGACCATTTGATGAAAAAAAATAAAAATATTACACAAATTCAATCTTGTGAAAATCAGGGAAGAGTTATGGATGCATCCTCTAAACAATGGGTCTACTCTTTCCTTCCTTCTTCTCTGTGGCTTTATGCCCAATTAGCTCGTTGGGATAGGCCTATTGGATGGAAATTGTTAATGTGGCCTTGTTTTTGGTCAACAACTATGGCTCTTCTTTCCTATGAAATATCTCAACAGCCTCTTTTATCGGTAATGATTCATTGGATTTGGTACCTTTTTCTTTTCTTTTTAGGTTCCATAGCTATGAGAGGAGCAGGCTGTACTTGGAATGATCTTGTCGACCATGAAATTGATTCTCAGATAGAACGAACGCGCTCTCGGCCTCTGCCAGCTGGTCAAATAAGTCGGTTTCAGGCAAAAGTTTTTATATTGGTGCAGTGTTTCGTGGGTTTAGGCGTTTTATTGCAGTTTAATATGTTTAGTTTTTATTTAGGGATTTCATCATTAGTAGCGGTTGCATTTTATCCTTTTATGAAACGTATAACAGATTGGCCACAATTTTTTTTAGGTATTGCATTTAATTGGGGTGCATTAATGGGATGGGCTGTTGTTTACGGGCGGTTGAGTTGGGCACCAATCGCACTTTACGCAGGATCCATCTTATGGACGATTGGATATGATACAATTTATGCTCATCAAGATAGAAAAGATGATGCGATTGTTGGTGTACGTTCTACAGCGCGCCTCTTTGAAAAAAGCACTAAACGTGCGCTGATACTTTTGTATAGTGGTTTTTTAATACTGGTTAGCTTGGCATTTTATTTAGCAAAGGTCCCCATTATAAGCTTTTTGGGGTTATTTTGCGCGGGTGTCCATATGTTTATTCAAATTAAAGCCATTGATATAGATAATAGTGAGCAATGCTTAAAGCTTTTTAAATCTAATTCGTTTGTTGGCTTTTTCATCTTTGCTGGTTTGATATGCGGCGGTGCTTGGATGATACTTTACCCCGCTATTTAGAAAAATTACAGAAAGAAATAAGGTGTTATATTGCTCAGTACTAGAGCAGATAAAGGTAAAGATTGAAAAGAATTACAAGATTATGGATAGAGTCTTTGCTTTTTCCAATTATTTTGTTCAAGAAAATCCCGTGTGAAGAGCAAGCGATCATGCAAGCGAGATGGGCGATCGCGCCAAAATTCGATGAAAAGAGGTTTAATACGGAAGCCAGACCAATAGGGTGGGCGTGGGACATTACCTATTGCATAGTCTGCAGTATATCGAGAAACTTCTTTTTCGAGAACAAAACGGTCTTCCAATAGCTGAGATTGTTTAGATGCCCACGCTCCGATTTGGCTGCCATATGGTCGCGATTGGAAGTATGCGTCAGCTTCTTCAGGGCTGACTTGTTCAACAAGGCCTCTAATTCTGATTTGACGACGCAGTGATTTCCAATGAAAAACTAAAGATGCTTTCATTGATTTCAAAATTTCTTGTCCTTTACAACTTTCATAATTGGTATAGAAGACAAAGCCTGTAGAATTAAAATTTTTAAGGAGCACTATACGCACATTAGGTAAGCCTGTTTCGTCGACTGTTGCAAGTGCCATAGCATTGGGATCATTAATTTCACTTATTGTTGCTTCTTCAAGCCAACTTGCAAAAAGTGTAAAAGGATTCTGCGTTTGCGTAAAATCATCGTCTGTTTGTACTTTATTGCTCATCATAGATTCAAATTTAGCTAACATGAGTGAAGAAGATTTTAATTTTTCTGTAAAATAAGATTATTATTTTTTATTTCAAAAAATCAAAGACGTCATGCTCTTTTATAAGATTTTTTTAGTCATGTTTATCTTTAATATAGGATACAATAACTGTTACTGAGTATAAAATATCTATTTCATCTGGTATTTTTGCTTTTTTATAGACATATATTAGACATATATAAAGAGAAAATTATTCTATTGAATAGTTTGATGAAGTTATGGAAGCTGTTTAGTAAATTATTGAGCTGATATTTTAAAAGTGAAAAGAGGGCAATATGCGTAATCCCTATACGGTTTTGGGTGTAGAGCGTACTGCAAAGCCGCAAGAGATTAAATCTGCATTTAGAAAATTAGCAAAAAGGTATCATCCAGATCATAATATGGATGATGTAAAAGCTAAAGAAAAATTTTCTGAAATTAATCAAGCTTATGAAATTATAGGTGATACAGTTAAAAAAGCACAATTTGATCGTGGTGAAATTGATGCAGAAGGCAAACCGCTTCATCAAGCTTATAGTGCTGGAGGAAATTTTAGAAATAAGCAAAATCCTTTTGCAGGAGGAGCGAGGGGGTTTGATTTTAGCTTTTCAGGAAATGCAGGTTTTGATGCAAGCGATGTTTTTCGCGATTTATTTGGAAAAGCAACAAGCTTTTCAGATTCTGCATATAGTCAGCCTCAACAAGGAGCCCACGTTCGTACCAGTCTTTCAATAACATTGGAACAGATGGTTAGTTCAGATAAAGTAGAAGCGGTTTTTCCTAATGGGAAAAAGTTGAAAATTAAATTACCAGCCTATGTTGAAGATGGACAAACTATTCGTTTAAAAGGTCAAGGAGAAGAGGTTGCGTATGGGCAAGCGGGAGATGCTTTGGTGAGCATTCGTGTTCAGAAACATCCTCGTTTACGGGTTGAAGGACGGGCACTGCATCTAGATTTACCGATTCCTCTTAAGCATGCTGTTTTAGGGGCAAAAGAAGAAGTTGAGACTTTGGAAGGGCGCGTTGTTTTGACAATTCCTCCATGGTCAAGTTCTGATCGTGTTTTACGGCTTAAGGGCAGGGGGCTTCGTTTAAAAAATGGGGAAAGAGATGATCTTTATGTGCATGTTCGTATAATGTTACCAGAAGGTGGAGATGCTGCATTGGAACAGTTTTTTCAAATGCAGAAAGATTAATTTTTTTGGAGTCATTATTTTGATTTTGTAAAGGTACAGTTTCAATCTGATTTTGAAGCAATTGCTTGAAGAAAAAGTGAACCTGTGCCATAGGCAGATAAATGATATTGATTTCAAGTAGCAATGAGGCAGTGCTAATGGTGAATAGTAATGGTTTATTGTGTGGAAAGCGTGGCTTAATTCTGGGGCTAGCCAATAATCGCTCTATCGCTTGGGGGATAGCTAGGGCAGCGAGTGCAGCAGGAGCAGAGCTTGCTTTTACCTATCAGGGGGAGGCAATGAAAAGGCGTGTTGAGCCTTTGGCTGCAGAACTGGGGGGCTTTGTTTGCGGTCATTGCGATGTTTCCGACAGCGCATCGATTGATGCAGTTTTTAGTGAAATAGAGAAAAAATGGGGTAAGCTTGACTTTTTAGTTCATGCTATCGGTTTTTCTGACAAAGATGAGCTAAACGGCCGTTACGTTGATATTAGTGAATCTAATTTTATGATGACGATGAATATTTCCGTTTATTCGTTGACGGCTCTTACGCAGCGCGCAGAGAAACTGATGTTTGATGGTGGTTCCATTTTAACGCTAACCTATTACGGTGCAGAAAAGGTTGTTCCTCATTATAATGTCATGGGTATTGCGAAAGCTGCTCTTGAAGCGAGCGTAAAATATTTAGCTGTTGACTTAGGTCCGAAAAATATTCGTGTTAACGCTGTATCTGCGGGGCCCATAAAAACATTAGCGGCTTCAGGTATTGGTGATTTCCGTTATATTCTAAAATGGAATGAATATAATGCTCCTTTACGCCGTACTGTAACAATCGAAGAGGTAGGTGATTCTGCTCTTTACTTTCTTTCAGATTTATCTCGTTCTGTTACAGGTGAGATTCATCATGTCGATTCGGGGTATAATGTCATCGGTATGAAGGCTGTTGATGCACCAGATATTTCTGTTATCAAAGAATAGGGCCTTGGTTCATAAGATTTTATCTGTTAACGCCAATTTGATTAAAGTTGAAACAATTAGGCACTTTGCGATGAGAGTGTATTGCGCGCAACTTACCGTGCATTTGAAGAAGAAACGGATCTTTTTCCATGTCGCATAATACATTTGGTCATTTGTTTCGTGTTACAACATGGGGAGAAAGTCATGGGGCTGCTCTTGGTTGTGTCATTGATGGCTGTCCTCCAGGTATTGCTTTTACTCTTACAGAAATTCAAGCATATCTTAATAAACGTAGGCCAGGGCATTCAGAGTATACAACACAGCGACGAGAATTAGATCAAGTAGAAATTCTCTCAGGAGTTGTTTCTCAGAATGATGGAAAAGCATTAGTAACAACGGGTACGCCGATTTCGATGTTCATTAGAAATGTGGATCATCACTCTGAAGATTATAACGCAATCATGCATAAGTATCGTCCAGGGCATGCAGATTATACTTATGATGTTAAGTATGGTATTCGTGATCATCGTGGTGGGGGACGTGCTTCGGCACGTGAGACAGTGGTACGTGTTGCAGCAGGTGCTCTTGCGCGCAAAATTGTTCCTGGTTTAATTGTACGGGGAGCTGTGACGGCGATTGGTCCTCATAATATTGATCGTGACCGATGGGATTGGTCAGAAGTCGATAAGAATCCTTTTTTTTCACCTGATGCACAAGCAGCGTGCGTTTTTGCTAATTATATAAGTCAGTTATGTAAAACCGGTTCATCAGTGGGGGCTATTGTTGAAATTGTTGCGGAAAATGTTCCAGCTGGTTTGGGTGCACCAGTTTATGCAAAACTTGATCAAGATATTGCATCATTCTTAATGTCCATTAATGCTGTTAAGGGTATTGAAATTGGTGATGGTTTTGCTGCAGCTCACCTAACAGGCGAAGAAAATGCTGATGAAATGCGGATGGGAAGTGATGGAAAACCAGTTTTTTTGTCCAATCATGCTGGAGGAATTTTAGGTGGGATATCAAATGGACAGCCGATTGTTGCACGTTTTGCTGTTAAACCTACTTCGTCAATTTTAACTCCTAGTCGTTCCATTGATATTGAGGGTAATGATGTGAATGTTATGACAAAGGGGCGCCATGATCCATGTGTTGGGATTCGTGCTGTCCCTGTTGGTGAAGCGATGGTTGCTTGTGCTATTGCTGATCATTATTTGAGGCATCGCGGTCAAGTTGGTTGTATTTAAGGGGTAAATGATGACTTATAACCAGAAAAAAGTTGTTTCTGCTATTCAGGCTTTTGGACGTGGTGAAATTGTTGTCGTTACGGATGATGATGGCCGTGAAAATGAAGGTGATTTGATAGTTGCTGCTGTTCATTGTACAGAAGAAAAGATGGCATTTATCATTCGCCATACATCGGGTATTGTTTGTGCACCTATGCCGAAAGAGGAAGCACAAAGGTTTGATCTTGCTCCTATGGTGTTAGTGAATAATTCACCGCAGCATACAAAATTTACTGTTACTGTTGATTTTAAACATGGAATAACGACAGGTATTTCAGCGCACGACCGCACATTGGCTGTTCGTAATCTTGCTAATCCAAATGCTAATGCCAATGATTTTGTACGTCCAGGGCATGTTTTCCCTTTAATCGCGCATGAAGGTGGGGTTCTTATGCGTTCAGGCCATACTGAAGCAGCTGTTGATTTATGTAAAATAACCGGTTTGCCACCTGTTGGCGTTATAGGTGAGTTGGTTAATGATGATGGCAGCGTTAAACATGGAGATGAGATTACAAAATTTGCACAAGATAATCGGTTGCATACCATAACGGTTGCTGATCTTATTGCTTATCGTCAGCGTGAAGAAATCCTTATTAAACATGTTGGGACTATGCAAATTGAAACGTCTGTAGGTTCTGCTGTCGTTCACAGTTATCAAGTTCCTTGGAAAATAATTCAACATATTGCGGTTGTTTTTGGTGATATTCGTGATGGTAAAGATATTCCTGTGCACCTTCATCACGAAAATATTTTGAATGATGTTTTTGGTTTATCGCCCGATATAAAGGTTATTATGCAGCACATGATGGAAAAAGAGAAACGTGGCGTTTTTGTTTATTTGCGTGAGGGATCTGTTGGTATTGGTTCTCAATCGGTTATTTTTGATCAAGACGTAGTAATGAAAAGTTTAGAAAATCACGATGAAGCCATTAAACGTGAAGAAGAATGGCACCAAATTGGTCTAGGAGCACAAATTTTAAAACATTTAAGAATCAGTTCTGTTATTGTTTATAAGTTTAAAGAGAGTTATTATGCTGATTTAGAAAGTTTTGGAATTCATATATCCAGAACAGATATCTTGTGAGGGTTATATGAAACAAGAGATAAAAAAGGATGATATTTCTGGGTTGAGTTTTGAGGAAGCGCTTAAGCAGCTTGAAGTGATTGTCGAAAATTTAGAACGTGGGGATGTTCCTTTAGAACAATCAATTGATATTTATGAGCGTGGTGAAGCTCTTAAAAATCATTGTGATAAATTATTAAAAGTAGCTGAAGCTAAAATTGAAA
This sequence comes from Bartonella bacilliformis KC583, assembly GCF_000015445.1. Lineage (NCBI taxonomy): Bacteria > Pseudomonadati > Pseudomonadota > Alphaproteobacteria > Hyphomicrobiales > Bartonellaceae > Bartonella > Bartonella bacilliformis. Next base: position 398,661 of record NC_008783.1, read on the forward strand.
AAATTCAATTGTCAAATAATGGAACTCCGGAAGGTGTAAAACCGCTCGATCCTGAGTGATATGAAGGAATTTGGTGCTCTTATTGAAAAATAAAAGATACTACAATTTTATTTATTTTGAACAAGAGAAGTAGGAAAATTTGTAGATAATTTCAAATAGATAAAGTATTTTAGTAGAGAATACGTTACATTTCTATGAAACACATGAAAGATGTGTGTTTATCATCTAAACTATAGTGATAATAGAAGGTTTTTTTTTGTCTCGGCCATTAACGCCATTGCTTGATTGTGTTCTTTCACCATTAGATTTGCGGGCATTGCCTGCGTCTGATTTAGCGCGATTAGCTGATGAGCTACGGGCCGAAATGATTGATGTGGTTTCTGTAACAGGTGGTCATCTTGGTGCGGGACTAGGTGTTGTCGAGCTCACTATTGCGTTGCATTATATTTTTAATACACCTGATGATAGAATTATCTGGGATGTTGGTCATCAAGCTTATCCTCACAAAATTTTGACTGGCCGCAGAGATAAAATTCGCACACTACGCCAAGAGGGAGGATTATCAGGTTTTACTAAGCGCTCAGAGAGCATATATGATCCATTTGGTGCAGGTCATTCTTCTACTTCTATTTCAGCTGGTCTTGGTATGGCAATGGCTAGCGCGTTGAAAGCAGAAGAGAGACGTAACGTTATTGCTGTCATTGGTGATGGTGCTATGTCTGCGGGGATGGCTTATGAAGCAATGAACAATGCAGGGGCTTTGGATGCACGCTTAATTGTTATCCTTAATGATAATGATATGTCTATTGCTCCTCCCACTGGTGCGATGAGTGCTCATCTTGCACGGCTAGTTTCTCGTCCATCTTATCGTCATTTGCGCGAACGGATAAAGCTATTTAGCAAGAAATTTCCAAAATTCTTTTCAGAGCAAGCAAGTCGTTCAGAAGAATTTGCACGTGGTTTTTTAGTTGGGGGCACTTTATTTGATGAGCTTGGCTTTTATTATGTTGGACCGATAGATGGTCATAACTTTGAGCATTTGCTTCCTGTTTTGAAAAATGTTCGTGCATATCCTAATGGCCCTGTTTTGGTCCATGTGGTAACACATAAGGGGAAGGGGTATGCCCCTGCAGAGGAATCAGCTGATAAATATCATGGCGTTAATCGTTTTGATGTTGTCACAGGAAAACAGGTTAAAGCACAAAGCACTCGTCTTTCTTATACAAAAGTGTTTTCTAAAGCTTTAATAGAAGAAGCTACTCATGATCATAAAATTGTTGCTATAACGGCAGCAATGCCAACAGGAACGGGTCTTGATTCTTTTGCTGAAAAATTTTCTGATAGAATGTTTGACGTTGGGATTGCTGAGCAGCATGCTGTGACTTTCGCTGCAGGTATTGCGTGTGAAGGGTATAAACCCTTTGTTGCGATTTATTCTACTTTTTTACAGCGTGCTTATGATCAGATTATTCATGATGTGTCGATTCAGAAATTACCAGTGCGTTTTGCAATTGACCGAGCAGGTTTTGTTGGTGCAGATGGTGCAACGCATGCTGGGAGTTTTGATATTGTTTTTCTAGCAACACTACCTGAATTTGTCGTGATGGCTCCTTCTGATGAAGTTGAGCTTATGCATATGGTGCGCACGGCAGCAGTCTATGATCAAGGGCCTATTTCTTTTCGCTATCCACGTGGTGAAGGTATAGGGATGGATTTGCCGCAAAGAGGTGAGGTGCTTGAAATTGGTAAAGGGCGCGTTTTGCGTGAAGGGAGCAGAGTCGCTCTGGTTTGTTTTGGAACGCAGTTGTCTGAAGTATTGGTTGCAGCTGATGAATTGGCAGCAGAGGGGATCTCTACAACTGTTGCTGATGCAAGGTTTGCAAAACCTTTAGATAAGGATTTAATGCGTCGTTTGGCACGTGAGCATGAAGTGTTCATAACAATTGAAGAAGGAGCAATAGGGGGGTTTGGTGCGCATGTATTACAATTTTTAGCACAAGAAGCATTATTAGAACACGGTTTAAAAGTCCGCACATTAAGACTTCCTGACGAGTATTTAAATCATGGTTCGCCAGAGAAAATTCTTTCGCGTGTCGGACTTGATGCAAAGGGTATCATCAATGCTGTTTTTACTTCTTTAGGATATGAGACGCGGAAAACGCTGCAAATTTAAGATTAATATGGCAGTGATGAAAAGACTTGATGTCCTTTTAGTTGAAAAAAACTTTTTTACAACGCGTTCACGGGCACGTGATGCAGTTGTGCGGCAAACAGTTAAGGTTGATGGACAAATAGTTTCTAAAGCCGGAAAAATGATTTCTGATGATGCAGAAATTATCGTGTGTGATCCTGCACAAAACTATGTTTCGCGCGCAGCATTAAAACTGATTGGTGCACTCGATGCGTTTCCAGTTGTAACAACTCAAGTCATTGCTCTTGATATTGGTGCGTCGACAGGTGGTTTTACTCAGGTTCTTTTAGAGCGTGGAGCCTCTCATGTTATCGCTGTTGACGTTGGTCATAATCAATTTGATGCTTGTTTATCTAACAACAGTGCGGTAACCCTATTAGAAGGCTTGAATGTTAGAGATTTAAGACAGGAACATTTAGGTGGTCGTGAAATTGATCTCATTGTGTCAGATGTAAGTTTCATTTCTCTGAAGCTTGTCTTACCATCTGTTTTTGCTCTCATTAAGAAAAAAGCTCAAGCTGTTTTGCTTGTAAAACCTCAATTTGAAGTTGGTAGAGAAGGTATTGGTAAAGGTGGGGTGTTAAAAAATCCATCAATAGCAAAAAAAACTGCTGAAGAACTTTTTGATTGGTTGAATACTCAAAAGGGATGGAAAGCAAAAGGCTTGATTCCCTCTCCCATTACGGGCAGTGATGGTAATTTAGAATATTTGTTATTCGGAGAAAAAAGAATTGAGCAATGATGTTATCATCGACCATATTGGAGCGAGCGGTTATGGTGTTACTAAAACATCGCATGGTTCGGTTTATGTACCTTTTACTTTACCAGGAGAGGTTGTTAAAGTTGTTCACCATGGAAAATACGCTACACCTCTTAAGTTAAAAGAAAAATCATTAGAGCGTCTTCATGCACTTTGTCAGCATTTTGAGGAATGTGGCGGATGTGTACTGCAGCATTGGCATCTTGATGCTTATCATGCTTGGAAACGACAATTGGTTGTTGACACACTTAAAGGGCGTGGGTTTGATGTTGTTGTTTCTCCTTTAGTTGAATGTGGGCTTCATACCCGTCGGCGGATTACTTTGACAGCTTGTGTAGATAAACAAGGCTGCAATATCGGTTTTAACCGCTATCTCTCTCATAATATTGTGGCTATTGAGGAATGCCCAATCACGTGTTCAGAAATTATATCTAAACTTGATGATATCAGGGGAATATGCGCGCTTTTAGGTCATCATGCGAAGCGATTTCATATTACGATAACATCTGTTGACAATGGTTTAGATGTTGCTTTGAGTGGTTGTATCGTACAGGATGAATTGACGCGTCAGAAGATGGTTCGTGCAGCTCTTTCATATGGAATTATGCGTTTGTCAGTTGACGGTGAGATCTTGGTTGAACGGGAAAAACCAATGATACACTTTGGTGATGTATGTGTTGAATTTCCCTCTGGTGGTTTTCTGCAAGCAACTGTTAAAGCAGAAAATATCATCAGTGATATTATTTTAACTCATTTTGAAAAAGCAAAAAATGCTGCTGATTTATTTTCAGGAGTAGGAACTTTCGCTTTGCGTATGGCAAAAAAAATGAATGTTCATGCGGTGGAGAATAATGGAGCAGCATTAACTAATTTAGACCGGGCAGCACGTTTTGCTAAAGGTTTAAAAACAGTGATTTGTGAAAAACGTGATTTATTGCGTCGTCCACTTTCTACAGAAGAATTGGAACGCTTCGATAGTGTTGTTTTTGATCCGCCACGCGCTGGTGCAGAAGAACAAGTTAGTGAATTGGCAAAGACAGCAATACCGCGTGTGGTCGCTGTTTCATGTAATCCTGTTACATTTGCTCGTGATCTATCTATTCTTGTTTCAGGTGGTTATATAATAGAGAAAATCATACCGATTGATCAGTTTTTATGGTCACCCCATGTTGAAATTGTTGCTATTTTAAACAAACGAAAAGCAAAGGCCGGTTGGAAGCTTTAGATCAAATAGAAAAAGCTTTTGTGAAGGATGTAAGCAACTTTTAATTCATTTCATTTATTTTATGAAGTTTCTGTTCCGCCTATTGTCATATCATTAATTCGTAAGTGCGGTTGTCCAACACCAACAGGAACATTTTGCCCTGCTTTTCCACACATACCTATACCGTTATCTAGTTTGCTATCATTACCAATCATCGTGATACGTTTCATGGCCTCTGGTCCATTACCGATAAGGGTTGCACCTTTGATTGGTGCTACAATTTTACCATTTTCTACCCGATAAGCCTCGGTACATTCAAATACGAATTTTCCAGAAGTAATATCAACTTGCCCTCCACCAAATGAAACAGCATAAATACCGCTTTTGAGTGAAGATAGAATTTCTTCAGGTGTTTTGTCACCTCCTAGCATGATCGTATTCGTCATTCGCGGCATTGGTGCGTGTGCATAGGATTCACGTCGTCCATTTCCAGTTGAATTAACTCCCATAAGGCGAGCATTTAATCTATCTTGCATGAAGCCAACGAGTTTTCCATTTTCAATAAGAACATTACAGCCTGAAGGTGTTCCTTCATCATCGACGGTGAGTGAACCACGGCATTCAGGAATAGTGCCATCATCAACGATCGTTACATCTTTTGCTGCGACTTGTTGACCTAATAGTTCAGAAAAAGCAGATGTTTTTTTACGGTTGAAATCACCTTCTAAACCATGGCCGACAGCTTCGTGCAGCATAACACCAGGCCATCCATTAGCTAAAACGACATCACATGTTCCTGCTGGTGCAGCTTCTGCTTCTAGATTCACTAAAGCCATACGTAAAGCTTCATCAGCAGCCATTTTCCAATTTTCTTCACTAATAAATTGGTTAAATGCTTGTCGTCCACCACATCCGTAAAAGCCGCTTTCGTGCCGATTACCATTGGTTGCTATGATAGAAATAGAAAGTCGCACAAGAGGACGGATGTCACGAACAAGATGTCCATTAGAACGCAAAATTTCAACATGTTGGAGTGAGCCAGAGAGAGATACTGTAACCTGATGCACTTTGTCATTTTTTTCCCGTAAGTATGCATCAATTTTTTGTAAAAGCTTACTCTTTTCTTCAAATGATGGAGCATCAAGAGGATTGATTTGTTCATAGAGTTTACGGTTTGTTCGTGGGGGAGCTGCGTTATAAGGTCCTGCTTGATTATGATAAATTACAGCTTTCGCAGCCTCACTAGCGCGGTTGAGTGCGGCAGCTGATAGTTCTCCAGAATGGGCATAGCCAGTTGCCTCTCCAGAAACAACGCGCAAACCAAATCCTATATCTTGATGAAATGAGCTATTTTTAAGCTGGCCATTATCAAATAAGAGTGCTTCACGTTCTGTATATTCGACATAAAGTTCACCATCATCAGCATTATGAAGTGTTTCTTGTACGAGTGACTGCACTTTAGAGGAAGGGATATCAAAATTATCAATTAGGGATTTCATAGTTGTTGCTCTATTTTCATTGATGCTTAGGTGTTTTTAATTTTTTAAAAAATGCTGCAAAAAAGTTATCGGACGCGTTGACCAGTTATTATCTTCAAATCGTTTTGTATTATTTTGGCAAAGCTGCGTAAGCATCAGCAAGACCATGAAGATCAATAAGGCCTCCAATTCCTTGCTCTGGGGTTGTAAAGATAACATAGGTTGCCATTTTACCATCTAAGAAGTGTTTTAGTACATTGTCTTGGAGAAGAGCTTCCGCAATACAATTATCACCTAGACAACGATGATATTCTATTCTACCAATGTCTTTGTTGTCTATTTTAATACTAACACCAGGGCGTAAGTCAACCCTAATAGGAACAAAGACACGCATCAACGTTCCTTGATTTTTAGGCAATTTATAAAATGTAATACGAAAAGTGATATCACGACGTTCTTGTGCGCGCACATCTTGAATAATTTCACATTGCATATTCGGTGTACCTGGTGGCAGAGAGCAAACCTTTGTCCATGCACCGTAGGTTTTTGGAGCTGGGATATTTTGTGTGTTGGATGTTTGTGCAATAACGTGATTAGAAGAAATATTGCAAAGTGCGAAGATAACAGAACTAACAAAGAAAGTTTTTTGAACGAATTGATAAAGGCTCATAGAAAATTCTACCTAAAACCACCACTATATTCTGTGTATAAGCTCTTATGAAAAATAAATCTTTATATTAGGATATAACAAAAAATCAGCAAATTTACATGTACAAAATTAGGAATGAAAAGTGAAAAGAGAGTTACTTGTGCAGAAGTAAGATTTTTAGCTCCATTTTGTAGGGTATATTTTGTTTTTGTGGTACCTTTTTACATACAGGGGGGAGAGCATTATGGAAAAATGTATTTTTGTGTCAATATTTCTCTCAATTGTGAGAGGGGATTTATAACTGAAAATATGTATGCCGTATATGTTTTCAAAAATACAGCAAATATTAATTTTTCATTTTCATAAGTTTATAGTCTTTGCTTGGGGGATTATACAGATAAAAGGGCTCTTTAGTGGAATGTCTATTTCAGGAAAATTATTAACTGAAGATAATCAGTTGATTTCGCCAGTAGCTACTGTTTATGATTATATTGCATTGTTGAAGCCACGGGTCATGTCACTCGTTGTGTTTACAGCTTTGGTTGGATTGGTGGTATCACCTGTTGTTGTCGATCCATTATATGGCTTTGTAGCAATCTTATGTATTGCTATAGGGGGCGGTGGTGCAGGAGCGCTTAATATGTGGTATGAAGCTGATATTGATGCGCTGATGAAACGTACTCAAAAACGCCCTATTCCTAGTGGCAAGATCAGTCGTGGAAAAGCGCTTATTTTTAGCTCTATCCTCTCTGTTCTTTCAGTTTTTTTAATGGGGGTTCTCATTAATTGGTTTTCAGCGCTTTTTCTTGCCTTCACAATTTTCTTTTATATTGTCATTTATACAATCTGGTTGAAGCGTATAACACCACAAAATATTGTTATTGGTGGTGCTGCTGGGGCTTTCCCGCCGATGATTGGATGGGCAGCTGCAACAGGAACAATAAGTCTTGACAGCTTCCTGTTATTTTTAATCATTTTCATGTGGACTCCACCGCATTTTTGGTCCCTTTGCTTGTTTTCATCTAGTGATTACGAAGCCGCAGGTATTCCTATGATGCCTAATGTACGTGGTGAGCGTTCAACAAAAAATCAGATCTTGGTATATGCAATTATAACAGCAGTATGTGCCATTGGGCCTTATATAACAGGCTATGCAGGGATCATTTATGGTATTTCGTCAACAATTTTAGGTGGTATGTTCGTTTATTTTGCTTATCGTTTATGGAAAACTGATACGCATGATGAAACTGTGCCTATAGCAAAAAAAACGTTTTTTTTCTCGTTGTTTTATTTAGGAGCTATATTTGGAATTCTCTTAATTGAATTTCTTATTTGGCATTTTATCATTCGTTAGTTTTATAAAATTAAGGGGAAAACATTTAAAATTATTAATTAATAAATAGTCATGAATAACTTATTACGGGTAAAGTATTTGACATATTAAAAGAGAATATTTCCAGTTTTTCTTTTGGCACAAGAGAGTATATAGCTTAGAAATAGCACTTCTCTTTTGATATATGATAGAAATTACGGAATGTATTATGTCTTTACTTCCCCCTTTAACAATTCGCCTTTGTAGTCCGCGGGGGTTCTGTGCTGGGGTTGACCGTGCTATTCAGATTGTTATCCTTGCATTGAAAAAATATGGTGCTCCAGTGTATGTGCGTCATGAGATTGTGCACAACCGCTATGTTGTTGAAGGATTACAACAACGTGGAGCTGTTTTTGTTGAAGAACTTGATGAAATTCCAGAAAAACATCGCGGTCAACCTGTTGTGTTTTCTGCCCATGGTGTGCCAAAATCTGTATCAGAAAAAGCGTCTCTTTATAATTTATTTTATCTTGATGCGACATGTCCTTTGGTTTCTAAGGTTCATAAACAAGCAATAAGACATCAACGTCATGGCCGTCATGTTATCTTAATTGGTCACTCTGGTCATCCTGAGGTAATAGGAACGATGGGACAGCTTGAAAAAGGAGCTGTTACGTTAATTGAAACGGTAGAAGATGCTTTATATTATCAACCGGAAAATCCGAATAAATTGGGATTTGTAACACAAACAACACTTTCTGTTGAAGATACAGCAGGGATTTTAGATGTATTACAGAAACGTTTTCCTGCTTTAGAATCTCCGGCAACAGAGTCAATTTGTTATGCCACGACCAATCGACAAGAGGCTGTTAAGGCAGCAGCCTTAGGGAGTGATTTATTCTTAATTGTTGGTTCATCAAACTCATCTAATGCGCGACGTTTGGTAGAGGTAGCTGAGAGGTTTGGTGCACGACAATCTATCTTAGTTCAACGTGCTGATGATATCGATTTTGATCGTTTAGGAACTCTTTCAGTTATAAGTCTTTCAGCAGGAGCATCTGCGCCTGAAATTATTGTTGATGAAATTATTACAGCTTTTCGTAAACGTTATAATGTTAAAATAGAACTGGCTGAAACCGCAGTAGAAACACAACAATTTTTAGTTAATCGTGAGTTGCGTGATGTTATTTTAACCCCTCAAGATATGGCATTTGTTAGTGGCGGTGTTAAGACAGGAAGAAATGATGATACGCAAATGTTAAAAATAGAAGAAAAATAATAAGAATTTTAAGGATATTCATCAAAACAGTTGGAGAAGTTTTAAACGCATTACTCAATAGGTTTTTCTATTTTACCAAGGGATAGCAGAGAAATATGGAGACTCGTATTTTATGGTTCATGGAATAGAAGAAAATTTTTTAACGCTTTATGAAAAATTTATCTCAAAAAATCATTTGTTTTTTTGTGTAGTTATATTGCAGTCATTTAACTTAGTTAAGATGGGATTTTATACTTAGCTGTAAAGATATTCTTTTTTATAGATTAGAAGCTGTGGTGCAAATTGCAGTGAATTTTTTACTCACATATTTTATGATTTGTTTAATGCTACCTAATATTTTTGTTATTAAGAGGGATCTATTGAAATATCAGTACAGACTGTGTTTCTAGCAATGTGGATTCATTGATTGGATTGGGTTTTTAAGTTTTATGTTGAGTGAAACTAAAGTCATTGAGATTTATACAGATGGTGCATGCTCAGGAAATCCTGGGCTTGGAGGATGGGGGGCAATTTTGCGTTGGAATAGCCATGAACGTGAGCTTTATGGTGGAAAAGAATATACAACTAACAATCAAATGGAACTGATGGCGGCGATTTGTGCGCTGAATGCACTTAAAGAATCTTGTTCAATTGATCTTTATACGGATTCAGTTTATGTCCGCAATGGAATATCTTTATGGCTTGAAAATTGGAAAAAGAATAATTGGCGCACTGCATCAAAAAGTCCTGTTAAAAATATGGAGCTATGGCAAGCGCTTGATGGTGCTTGTGCTCGCCATAATGTCAGATGGCATTGGGTAAAAGGACATGCTGGCCATCCAGACAATGAGCGTGCGGACGCTCTTGCGCGTAAAGCAATTACTGAATATCGTCAAAATGGATATTTTAAGGGATAGAGAGTCTTTCTTGATCTATTGAAATATCACTATAGTCTTGCTTATTTATTGTGAATGTTCCACTCAAGGCGTGATCTTTAGCAGAAATTATATAAAAGACTGTTTGGTTTGGCTCATCTGGTATGAAATATATAGGAGCACTAAAAAATGTATAGTCTTGATGATCACTTATCTTCTTTGCAGGGCCAATTTGCATATCTCCTCCATCTAAAAAGAGAGATTCAGGTGTGATTTTTCTATTTTTGTGTATTGTTATTAAGAGGGCATTTTCTTTTTTTTCAGCGCTTATTGTCAATGCATTATGTTTTATACGTGGTAGGGAAGCTTGGGCATTTTTTAATAATAAGGATGAAGAAAGATGTTCATTTTTTGGAAAAAATGGAGAAAAATTAAAATCAACGGTAAAAGGCATACAGATTTTATTACAGATTCCAATGGTTAACGATCCACTTAGATGTTTATGTGAACCAAAAATACGAAAAGGCAAGACAACTTTATTTTTATATCCTAATGACCAATCATTTTCTTTCTCATAAAGCTGTGGTGTAGGATAAAAAATTTCGTAAGCAACTTGTTGATCAAAATTAAAAAAGGGTGCCATGCCAGAATTTCCTGGATTACGCCAGTAGGTTTTCCATTCTGGTTTCAGTACAACTTCAATAATGCCGTCTCTCATTCCATGAAGAGAGACTTTTGTTATAGCTAATCTGATACGACCACCACTTGATTCATGCCAAGGTGTTGAGATAAGATGCGTTTCCTGTTCTGTTTGAGTGCTAAAAGTAGGATTGATCAATCCTAAAACCATAAATGTTAGGCTAAAAATTACTGAAAGCTTTTTATGAGAAATCATTAACATTTTTTGTAAATTTAGAAATATTTGAATTTTTCTCATGGGATCTTTATTTTTTTCTATACTGACTTAATTGGATTTTATCATTATTAGGTTATGGATAATTAAAATTAATGAAATAGCGTGATGGGTTTTAAAGGTTTTAAATGAACAATTGCTCATAGGTAATGCCCTAGATGACTGATAAACGCTTTATTCGTTCTGTTATCTAGTGTTCATTCCGATGCTTATGCTATGGGGATTATATTATTCTTAATCAAGTACACAGTATTAATTTTTCTAAGCTTCTATTTTAGCTTGGAGCGGTCAAACAAGTTCAAAAAGATAATCTATCAGAATCAATAAGAAATTCCAGTATGTTATGGTGGTTCTGTTGATTCTTGTTGGGGTTTTCTTCTTCATTCAGATGATTACACGTGTGAAAAGATTGTTCCTATTACAGATGATATCTGCCTTACTGCAACTATTGACATATTAAAAGCGATCAGCTGTGATAAAGGTTCTCAAAATATACTGATAGCATTAGGGTATGCTGGATGAAAAGCAGGACAGTTGAAACAGAAATTTTCTCTAATGGTTGGTTAACTGGCTCTACGTCTAAAATTTCCTTTTTGAAAGTAATATAAACGGTAAATATGATGAAAGTTTCACGCGTATGGGGATCAACCCAACTTATCTCATTTCTGAAATAGGTCATGCATAAATGCACACACATATAATGCTTTGATTTTTTTTATTTTATAATTTTCTATCGGATATGTCTTAATTTTTATAAGAAAAGCGATTTTGAACCAAAGAAATAAGTGCTTCGACAGTAACTGGTTTTGTAATAATTGTACTTTGGATATATTGACAGCCTTCTTTCTTTAGAAAGATAGCTTCTTTTTCATTTTCTACACCCTCTGCAATGATCTGCAAGTTAAGATCAGTAGCTATGTTGATAATTGACCTAAGAACGAGTTGTTTCTCAGGTGAATTGATTGAAACAAGTGAGCGATCTAATTTAATCATGTTGAATGGATAACGGACAAGATAAGTCAGCGATGAATAGCCTGTTCCAAAATTATCGAGTGCGAGATTAATTCCTAATGCTTTAATTTTTTCAAGAAAGTGAGCTGATTGTTCCGGATTTTTTCTCAAAACAAACTCAGATATTTCGATCATTAAGCTCCCTTCATTAAGTGGATGACAAAGAAGAGTTGAGCGCAGTTGATTTATAAGATCAGGGTTAATCATGTCTGCGCTTGGTAAGTTAATTGAAATGAAGAAAGATTGTTGAAAACATTTTTCTTGTATATTGATAAGGCTAGTAACAGCTTCATCAATGATAAACTGTGCTAAATTCAGAACGATTTGTTCATTTTCTGCGACTTTGATAAAATCAGAGACATTTAAATGTCCATAATTTGGATGATGCCACTCTAAGACTGCTTCAAAGCCAATAATTTGTCCATCCGATAGATTAAAAATAGGGTGGTAGAGGATTTTCATTTCATTACGCTTTATGGCATAATGAATGTCTTGTTCTATATTGCGGTATCCAAGATCCAAATTACGCAAATTAGGGCGGAAAGGTTCAATATGATTACCGCCTTTTTGTTTTGCATGTATCATCGCTAGTTCACAGTCGTTGAGGATATTTTTAGCAGTTGGTCTGCTTTCATTCCATGTAACAAGTCCAATTGATGTCGAAAGCGTTATTTTTTTTTCTACGATATCAATAGGTGCTGAGATTATCTTACGCAGATGATTGGCAAATGCAGCAATTTTCTTTGGGTCAGTTTCACTGAGCAAGATAATTGCAAAACGGTCTGCAGAAAGGCGTGATAGAGTATCTTGGACATTAATGAGACGGTTTAAACGACGCGCGATTATCAAAAGTACTGTATCTCCAATGGCTATGCCTAATTTGCGATTAATTTGACGGAAATTATCGAAATCAATCATGAGAACGGTTGGCCTAATTTTTATATTTTCTTTAGCTAAAGTTGTGTAACTCTGTAGTCGATCAAAGAAAATTTGTTGATTAGGAAGGCCTGTTAAGTTGTCATGGATTGCATCATACAATAGACGTTCTTCAGCTTTTTTATGATTGGTAATATTAATAATTGTTCCAATAACCCGGGTCACCTTGCCATCTTTTTGGATGGCAGGGCGTGCGCGAAGTGAAAGCCAATGGTAATAGCCATCACCGGAAGATAAGCGAAAAATTTGATTAATACGTCCATTTTTATTTTTCAGGATGATATCTAATGTGGCTTGAAAGTGTTCACGATCATCATGATGCAAGGCTGAAATCCAGTTATGCATAGTGCCATTGAGTTGAGGGATATTTTTACCAAAGATAGCTGTCATATCTGGATGAATAGCGATATGGTCACGTTCAACATTCCAGTCCCAGATAATACTTCCAGCTCCTCTTGCAGCAAGTGCTTGCCGTTCAAGGTCAGAAAAAATTCCCTCATGGAAAGGTTCATTAGAAAAAGTTTGTTGCATAATAGTAAAACTGATGAGAAGAACGATAAGGACCAGTCCTCCTGCTAGAGCTGATGGAATAATATCATTGTTTAAATTTCCTGCTATGCAGATATAAGCCCCAAAAGACCAGAAGATAATTAACAACCATGTCGGAATGAGCATGATGGCTCGGTCATAATTTCGGATCGAGAAATAGCTGATTAAAATAGTGCCTAGTATAGTCGTTAATCCAAATGATAAGCGAGCGATACCAGCCGCTCTCGTTGGGTCATAAATAGCAAATGCTCCAAGACCGCAAAGAGCGATAATCCATGCAATGGCACCATAGCTAAAGTGATAATGCCAGCGGTTAAGGCATAGATACGTGAAAAGGAAGATAAACAGTGTTGCAGCAAGCGAAACTTCTGTAGCAGCACGCCAAATTGGTTCTGTTATTGGTGTAATTGCAAAGAGTTTATTTAAGAAGTTAAAGTCAATACCAATATAAAAGAGAACGGCCCAAGCAACAGCAGCTGTTGCAGGGAAGAGACCTGTTCCGCGGACAACAAATAGAACAGTTAATAAAAGTGCCAAGAGACCTGATATACCAAGTAAGATACCATGATAAAGCGTATAAGAGTTAAGGGTATCTTTATAAGCTTCAGGTTTCCATAAATAGATTTGCGGTAGATTTTCAGAGCTTAATTCTGCAACAAATGTAATAACAGCACCAGGGTTGAGTGTAATCCGAAAGACATCTGAATTTGTACTAGCCTGACGATCCAGGGAAAATCCTTCGCTAGGAGTAATAGATTGAATGCGCGCTGATCCAAGGTCTGGCCAGAGAAAGCCTGAGTTAGCTATGCGGTAATGAGGTGCAACAATGAGACGATCAATTTGCTCATTTGTTGGATTTGCCAAGGAAAATACTGCCCAGTTTCCAGAAAAATTTTCATGGCTGGCCTGTACTTCAATGCGCCATATAACACCATCTGGCCCTGGTACTGTACTTGTTTGAAAAATAGAACTGTTTGTTCGATGAATTTGAACCGCCTTTGAGAGATCAATAGCTGCATCTTGAGAGGAAATTTTAACTGGTTCAATGGCTTGTGCCAGGGAGAGATGGATAAATAGATTTATTGCAAAAAAAATAACACTAACTATTTTACGCAAACTCTTCACAGTGTTTCACTTTCAGTATTTAAACCGTTTGATCTTAAGTTATTTTTTAAAAAATACACTCACCTTTTCAAGTTTTTTGTGAAACGTGGTTGTCATTTTTTTGAAAAAGTTACGCAGTTCTACACAAAAGTAAATAAGATATCTGTTTGTTCTGACGTATATTGAAATTGATAGAGTTCTATTTTAACAAAAAAATAAGCCATCATTTTTCAGATTTCGCACATATACCCTTATTATTCAATTCTTTATCACATGGATTTTTAATTGGATAGTTTTGTCATACTATTTTGATAGATATTCCCTAAATTTATTTGAAAAATTTTTAAGTGATTTTCATTCTACAAAGGGTGTACTGTTAGCTCATTCGTTTTTTAAATGATTTTGTTCATACAGAAAATACAAATTCAAGTACTGGTAGCGAAAGGGGGGGGTAGAGACAGTGATTTATTTTGGATGAAAAATTGATTTTAAATCATCAAAATTTATGAGGGATCTAGCTGGGCCAACGGTTGCTAATGTTGGTTTGGAGTTAGTAATCAAATTGTTTGCTAGGTTTGTAAGTCGTTGTGGGGTAACAAGATCTAAGTGTCCAGTTGTTTCAGATATTGGAATGGGTCGACCATAAAGAAGAATTTGGCGGGCAATAAGATGTGCCTGACTGGATGGATTTTCTTGTGACATTATAAGATTTGCACGATATTGAGCCTGTGCTCGTTGAAGTTCGCTGATATGAATATTTTGGCCTACTTTAGAGAGTTCATCAAGAATAACAGGAAAAAGTGTCTCTAATTCTCTCTGTCCGGTGGCTGTATGAATACCAAAAAGCCCAGTATCTGAAAATCCCCAGTGGAAAGCGTAAATAGAATAACATAATCCACGTTTTTCTCTAATTTCTTGGAATAATCGTGATGACATTCCTCCTCCAAGAATAATTGAAAGAATTTGAGCAGTATAGAAATCCTGTGTGTGATAGGGATAACCTTCAAAGCCAAGAACAATTTGTGTATCCATTAAATCCCGATGTTCATGGAATTTCCCGCCAGTATAATGAGCAAAGTTAGCTAAAGGGGTTTTTGAATAGGGACGAAAAATGCTAAGACGACTTTCAACTTCACGTAGAAAACTTTCGTGTTGCACAGCTCCTGCAGCAACGACAATCATACGATCTGCACTATATTGTTCATTCATGAAACTGCGGAGATCATCAGATGTCAAAGACTGGATTGTTTTAGGGGTTCCTAAAATAGAGCGACCAAGAGATTGATCACGAAAGGCCGTTTCAGTAAAATGGTCAAAAATAATGTCATCGGGAACATCACAGGTGGCACCAATTTCTTGAAAAACCACTTGTTTTTCCCGCTCTAACTCCTCTTCATCAAATTTTGAACATGTCATGATGTCGGATAGAATATCAATGGCGAGGGAAATATCATTTTTAAGAACACGTGCAAAATAGGCGGTAGTTTCAATACTAGTTGTAGCATTGATTTCACCTCCAACATCTTCGATCTCAGATGCAATTTTAAAGGCTGTGCGGTTTTCTGTTCCCTTGAAAGCCATATGTTCAAGAAGATGAGCAATACCATGTTGGGTAGATTTTTCATTGCGTGAGCCAACTTTGACCCATATCCCAAGTGCTACACTGTCAATGTGTTGCATTGTATGTGTGGCGATAGTTAAACCATTACTCAGGCGGCTGATGTCTACACTCATATGTCTATGACTCCATTTAATAGTCCAGATGCTCAATTAATGAAGAGTACTGGAATATTTTTGATTTGAATTTATGCAGCTAACCTTAATGAGGTGTACACGACTTTGAGAAATACAATTCTCACCATTTTTTCATCATTAGCAAGATTTGTAAAGTAATCTTCAGTTGTATCAACCTATCTAGATAATTTAATTTGTTGGACATTAATACTTATGTAAGTATCAAGGATTTAGCAGGATAAGTAGCGCAAGAATAATTGTTGGATTATGGATTTATTGCTCTTTGCTTAATACACTTCGCGTTCTGGTAGGCGTGTTCTCATTCAAAAACGCTTTACTAAGAGCTTATATAAGCGAGTATATGTTCAAATGTCTTTTTATTATGAATCTTGCCATATTGTCATAGCTTCTAAGACTTCTGGTAAATGAGCATATTTATTAATTACTGTTTCTGCACCAAAATCTATGAGATCATTTGAGTGATTCAGGTAACTGTGGGAACCCCCAGTAAAACCAATAATACGCATGCCTGCTGCTTTTGCAGAACGTACACCATGAATAGAATCTTCTATAACAATAGTATTTTGAGGTTTTATACCTAATTCATGCGCAGCAAAAAGGAAAACATCGGGTGCAGGTTTTGGTTTTTTAGTTCCAACTTCAGGTGCAGAAAATATTTTATTTTCAAAAAAATCAAAAAGATTAACGGTTATAAGCATCTGCTCTATATCTGTTTTCATTGCGTTGGAGCAAATACAATAGGGATAACGAGATTTTACATTTTCTATGGCCCTTTTTACACCATTAATAGGGCGTAGATCAGTTTTCATTTGTGTGCGAAAAAGATCTGACATTCGATCTATAAAATGAGCAGAAATTGGCCTTCCTATTTCTTGTTCGATCTTTTTAAGAATATCAGAGAAAATAAGTCCTGCAAAACGTTCGCTTAATTTTTCGGGTGAAATTTCATATCCTATTTCTTTGAGTAATTGTGATCCAATTTTTGCTAAGAGATATTCGGAGTCTACCAGAACTCCATCGCAATCAAAAATAATGAGGTCAATCTGAGGCATAAGAAATTCCTTTATACGTTATTATGATTTAAGAGTACGCAAAATTAGGATTATAAGATTTTTTTTCATATCAAGGTATGTATATTTTCAGGATTGTTTCCATAAATTTTATATTACGTAAATAATTATGATAAATAACAGAAAAATAGAGACTTATAAGTATGAAATTATTTTATTTAGTTTGAAATAGATATTCGTTTTAAAATGGATTAACGATCCATTTACTCTATTTTGTAAATATAACGACAATACAGGTCCGTAAATCATTTTGATTATAGGGTAATTTTTTTCGTTATTGTTGAGTGTTTTTATGACAGTCGTTCAGCTTCAAAAAGATCCAGTTAATTCTCCTTCACAGATACCGTGGTGTAATCAAATATTCAAGGGAGATTGTGTAGCAGTATTAGAAAAGCTTCCTAAACATTCAGTCGATATGATTTTTGCAGATCCTCCTTATAATTTACAGTTGGAAGGGGTATTGTATCGTCCAGATCATTCGCTGGTTGATGCAGTTGATGACGCGTGGGATCAATTTGAAAGTTTTGCTGCTTATGATGCTTTTACGCGTGCGTGGTTGCTTGCTTGTCGTCGTGTATTAAAACCGAATGGAACACTTTGGGTTATTGGATCCTACCACAATATCTTCCGAGTTGGCACGACATTACAGGATTTAGGCTTTTGGGTGCTTAATGATATCATTTGGCGTAAAAATAATCCTATGCCTAATTTTCGTGGACGCCGCTTTCAAAATGCTCATGAAACACTTATTTGGGCTGTTCGGGATCAAAAGGACAAAAAGTATACATTTAATTATGATTCTTTAAAAGCAGCAAATGACGATGTACAGATGCGTTCAGATTGGCTTTTTCCTCTTTGTACAGGTGCTGAACGTCTAAAAGATGAAGCCGGAGATAAGTTACATCCAACACAAAAGCCACAAGCATTATTAGCGCGTATTATTATGGCTGCTAGCAAGTCAGGCGATGTTATCCTCGATCCATTTTTTGGTTCAGGGACAACAGGTGCTGTTGCTAAACTTCTAGGGCGTAATTTTGTTGGTATTGAGCGCGAGCAACGCTACATTGATGCAGCACATGAAAGAATTGCAGCGGTCAAACCTTTAGCAAAATCAGAATTAGAAATTATTAAAGGAAAAAAAGCGGAACCACGTGTAGCGTTCATCAATTTGCTTGAGGCAGGCTTATTATGTCCTGGTAGTGTGCTTTATGATAAGAAGAAACGAGTATCGGCTATTGTCAGAGCGGATGGTACGATTATGTGTGACAACGAAGCAGGTTCTATTCATGCAATAGGACGAAAGGTTCAGGTCTCACAGAGCTGTAATGGCTGGACATTTTGGTATTATGAAGACAATGGTAAACTGAAATCAATTGATGATTTAAGAATGGTAATACGTTCACAGATTTTGAAAACTGGAGTTTTATAAGTCATAAGTTAAATTGGCTTTTTAAATTTCTCATGAATTTATCTTGATTTGGAATGCTGAGCTTTTAGGAGGGATAAGGTTATTTAAATCTAAAAAAGATTGGGGATCGCTACAGAAATAGCCTTTTTCATAACAGTAGGAAGAGCTTCCTTGGTAAGGTGCTGAATGTTACACCACCAGCCATTTTTAAGGTTTATTTCGCAAATATTATCGATATAATAGACATCAAATTTCAGAGAAAAATGGGTAAAAACATGTGTTATTTGTCCTTTAAATTGCCAGTCGGCAGCAAAAGGTGCATGGAGAAGTGCATTTTCGTTTTTTAACCCGATGGTGTTAGGGATTTGTGTCATCCCATTGAGAAGTGTTTGAGTTTCCCGTTTTTCCAGATAAATTTGCTTATCTTTATTAATTACTACGAAAGCAGCTCCAGTTTTTAAAAGGCGTTCTTTTTTAGGAGGCTTCACTGGAAAATTTTCTACTGTTTGCATTTTTGTTGCTTCGCACAAATTTTGGAGAGGGCATAGTAAACAAGACGGATTACGTGGTTTACAAATAATGGCTCCTAGATCCATCATGGCTTGCGCAAAATCGCCAGGGCGATTTATCGCAATAATTTCTTGTATTTTTTCTTTGATTTCAGATTTCGCTTTAGGTAACATTGCGGTTATAGCAAATAAGCGGGTTATAATGCGTTCAATATTCCCATCAACAACAGAAACAGGTTGGCTAAAAGCAATGGCTGCGATGGCTGCTGCAGTATAGTCTCCAATACCAGGTAAAGAGCGTAGTATTTTCATAGATTGTGGAAATTTACCCCCATAATCTCTCATAAGCTGATCAGCACAATTTTTAAGGTTGCGTGCACGGGAATAATAGCCAAGGCCAGCCCATGCTTTCATGATATCATCTTGTGATGCTTGCGATAGAGATAAGAGATCAGGCCAAAGCTTTAGAAATTTTTTAAAATAAGGTTTAACCGTTTCAACGGTTGTTTGTTGGAGCATGATTTCAGACAGCCAAACTTGGTAAGGATCTGGATGGATTCCTTTCATTTGTTCCTTTGGGGTAATACGCCATGGCAAGTGCCGGTGATTTTTGTCATACCAAGAAAGGAGGCGTGAAGAAATTTCATGCATCATGATTTTCAATCAACCATAGGAAGGTGTATAAAATGCAAAGAAAAAGCTTTTATTTTGCAATTTACAGTTTGTGTGTAGCACACGAATGGGTAAAATTTAATTGGGTTCAGATTGGCTTCTTTATTCATATTTTACGTTTGCTTTCGTAGAGCAGTAGCTTTTATACGGAAGAAAAATATACGGAAAAAAACTATTATGGTTTACAATGATCTAGAGTGGAATGAATAAAAAATATCACAAACACCATTTTTATTCTCTTTCTGAGACGGTAGCTGGCATACTTGACCCAATTTTACGCAAACGGACGGGGCTTAATATGGCGCTTGTAGAACATTGGCCACAGATTGCAGGCTTTGATGTCGCTGAATATACAATGCCACTCAAAATTATTTGGGGATATCGCTCTAGTCAAGATGAAATTTTCCAACCTGCAACACTTGTCGTTGCTTGTGAAGGATTTTCTGCGTTAAAATTGATGCACGAAACAGGTGAATTAATTCAGAGAATTAATAGTTTTTTTGGGTATGTTGCAATTAATCGCATCAAGATAGAGCAAAAGCAGGTAGATATTCGTGTTGATCAGTTGAGAGTAAAATCAGCTTTGAATGAAAAAGATAAAAAACGCATAGAAAAAATGCTTGATGGTGTTGAAAATAAAAATTTGCGTCAGTCACTCTATGAACTTGGATGTTGCATTTTTTCGGAAAAAAAATAATAAATGGGGTAAAGCGCTTTTTATATTTCTTTTAAGGCATTAAAGAGAGTTTTGAATTTGTGTTCATCTAATTAACAATAAAGAAGTATTATTTATGTTCAATCGTCATTCTCTTTTATCTTTAGTGATCATTTGTATCTTGGCTATAACTACGCAGATTAATGCAACTGTGGCCTTCTCTGGTGAAGTGAAACCAGTTGCAATTGTTGATATGGCTAAGCTTCTTCAATCAGGCAAAGTTAAAGACAGATTTGAGGGTGACATTAATGCACCTGTGACTATCATTGAATATGCTTCTCTGACATGTGCTCATTGTGCTGATTTCTACAATACTGTACTTCCTAAAATTCGCAAAAAATACATAAAAACAGGAAAAGTAAAACTTATTTTCCGGGATTTTGCTTATGATCCTCGAGCAACAGCAGGTTTTATGTTAGCGCGGTGTGCACCAGAGGATCGCTATTTCCCTTTAATAGAAGTTTTGTTTGAAAAACAGAAGGATTGGGCGTGGGTACAAGATGCTTTAACACCTTTAAGAAAAATTGGTGCTATGGCAGGTTTTACAAATGAGAGTTTTGATTCTTGCTTACAAAATCAGTCCATTTTAGATGAAGTTAATGCATCGACTGAGCGTGGGAAAGAGCTTGGTGTTACAGCGACACCTACTTTTTTTATTAATGGTCATCAATATAATGGTGGGATGCCAACAGAAAATTTCTTTTCAATAATTGATAGTTTTCTTTAAAAAATTATTCAGAAGATAAGTATTGGCGAAGACGGTTGCTTGTTTTCTTTATATTAAAGGATTGATTTCATATGTTTATAAAGCAACCTTGTGTTTAATTAAATCGGTTTTGAATCGAAGAATTTCTTGTGATGATTAATCTGGATCATATGGTGTTGTGATATTGATGGTGAGGATTTGTACCATGACAAAATGGGTTTATAGTTTTGGTGATGGTAATGCAGAAGGAAGCGCAAGTGAGCGCAATCTCCTCGGTGGCAAAGGAGCTAATTTGGCAGAAATGAGCAATCTTGGTCTACCTGTTCCTCCTGGGTTTACTATCACAACGGAAGTTTGTAATTTTTATTACGCCAATAGCAAGACATATCCGGAAGAGTTGCAGCAATCTATTACTTTGGCGCTAAAACGTGTTGGTCAACAAACAGGACGCGAGTTTGGTAGTAAAACAGCACCGCTTTTGCTTTCTGTTCGTTCGGGGGCTCGAACTTCTATGCCGGGCATGATGGATACAGTCCTTAATCTTGGTATGAATGATGAAACTGTGGAGGCAATTGCTGCGCAGGTTGGTGATGAACGCTTTGCTTATGATAGTTATCGTCGTTTTATCCAAATGTATTCCAGTGTTGTTTTAGGTTTAGAACATTCGTGTTTTGAAGAAATCCTTGATGAAGCAAAAGCACGCAAAGGCTATAATGCCGATACAGAAATGACAGCGGCTGATTGGAAAAATGTTGTTGTTTCCTATAAAGCGTATATTGAAGAAAAATTAAGCAGGCTTTTTCCACAAGATCCTGAAGAACAATTATGGGGTGCGATTGGGGCGGTTTTTTCAAGTTGGATGACTGCACGTGCAATCACTTATCGTCGTTTGCATAATATTCCTGAAAGTTGGGGAACAGCGGTTAATGTGCAAGCCATGGTATTTGGCAATATGGGTGAAGATTCGGCGACAGGTGTTGCATTTACACGCAACCCGTCAACAGGGAAAAAAGAGCTTTACGGTGAGTTTTTAATTAATGCTCAGGGTGAGGATGTTGTGGCAGGTATTCGTACGCCTCAAAATATTACGGAAGCAGCAAGGCTTATAGCTGATTCAAATAAACCCTCGTTAGAAAAAATTATGCCAGAGGCTTTTGAAGAATTTTGTCAGATTGCACATAAGCTTGAACAGCATTATCGGGATATGCAAGACCTCGAATTTACAATCGAAAGAGGTAAATTGTGGATTTTGCAAACTCGTTCAGGCAAGAGGACAGTGCGTGCGGCGTTAAAAATGGCAATTGAAATGGTTGAGGAAGGATTGATAAGCCGTGAAGAAGCGGTAATGCGAATTGAGCCAAAATCGCTTGATCAACTTTTGCATCCGACGCTTGACCCTAAGGCAAAAGGTTTTGTTGTCACGCGTGGTTTGCCTGGTTCTCCAGGAGCAGCAATAGGTGAAATTGTTTTTACTTCGGAAGAGGCAGAAATAGCTGCAAAAGAAGGCCGAAAAGTTGTTTTGATACGTGTAGAGACCAGTCCAGAAGATATTCATGGTATGCATGCTGCAGAAGGAATTTTGACAACACGTGGTGGTATGACAAGTCACGCTGCTGTTGTAGCTCGTGGTATGGGAAAACCCTGTATCTCTGGTGCAAGGAATATACGGATTGATTATAGCACAAATACTATGGTTGTTGCGGGTCAAAGTTTCCAGAAAGGTGATATAATCACCATTGATGGCAGTAGTGGAGAAGTTTTCAAAGGGAAGGTTGCAATGTTGCAGCCTGAGCTTTGTGAAGATTTTGTGAAATTGATGGAATGGGCTGATGAAATGCGGCGTATGAAAGTGCGTGTTAATGCTGACACTCCATCTGATGCGCGTATGGGACGTTCTTTTGGAGCAGAAGGTATTGGTCTTTGCCGTACCGAGCATATGTTTTTTGCGGGTGAGCGTATTATTGCTATGCGTGAAATGATTTTAAGTACTGATGAAGATGGACGTCGTAAAGCGCTGGATAAGCTTTTGCCAATGCAGCGATCAGATTTTATAGAATTATTTGAAATTATGTCTGATTTTCCTGTTACTATTCGTCTTTTGGATCCACCTTTGCATGAATTTTTGCCAAAAACGGATGCAGAAATTCTTGATGTAGCAATGGCTATGGGTGTTCCCGCTGAAATACTTTCCGAACGTGCTCAGCAACTGCATGAATTTAATCCTATGCTTGGGTTACGGGGATGTCGTCTCATTATTACTTATCCCGAAATTGCAGAAATGCAGGCGCGAGCAATTTTTGAAGCAGCAGCAGAAGTAGCTCAAAAATCTGAATCTTCTGTGATGCTTGAAATTATGGTACCGCTTGTTGCACTTAAATCTGAATTGGATTTCATTAAAGTTCGGATTGATCATGTAGCTAGCAGTGTGATGAAAGAAAAGGGAACCAAAATTCAATATATGGTTGGCACCATGATCGAGCTACCAAGAGCAGCTCTTCGAGCAGATGAACTTGCAGAAACTGCAGAATTTTTTTCGTTTGGAACAAACGATTTGACACAAACTACTTTTGGTATTTCGCGTGATGATGCAGCTCCTTTTTTAACGACGTATTTTCAAAAAGGACTTTTAAAACAAGATCCGTTTGTATCGATTGATCGTGATGGGGTTGGGGAGCTTATTGCTATTGCTGCAAAGCGTGGACGTTCTCGGTGTGAAAAAATTAAATTAGGTGTTTGCGGTGAGCATGGAGGTGATCCTAATTCTATCGCTTTATATGAAGAAAATGATTTAGACTATGTTTCGTGTTCTCCTTTTCGGGTACCTATTGCACGCTTAGCAGCAGCACAATCAGCAATTGCTAAAAAATACAAAATTGATGGTAGCGTATTTTAATCATAGCGGTTTTGATAGGCATGCTGCTTTGTATAGTACTTAATATGAAGTATTTTATCCCTCTTTTAAGGTCATAAATGAAGATGCTTAATAGGCATACCGTTATTATAGAGTAGCATGTTTACCATTTCATAGTTGGGCTATTAAAATAGATAGGTTGATTATTTTTTTAACTCTTTGTGAGTCAGTGGTTTCTATAGCAGCGTATTATAAACATATAACTTATTATCATTAGTAGGCTGATTGATGAATTATAGAAGAGATACATTAAACCCTAATGGGTTGTACAAGGTCAGTAATAGTTAATGTTTGGATTCTCTTCTAAAATAAATAGGTATTTATGCTTGTAAATCTATTCGCTTATGGATTTGGCTCTGTTAAACGAAAATATTTTGTGATAAAGCAACTGCAATTCTTTACGAGAAGTGAAGTATTTGCTTAACAAAATAAGTAGATAGGTATCTTCTGGTGGAGCTCTTTCAATATTAAAGAGTGTATTTATTTGCATCATTGTGATATTAGCGGATTTTATATAGCGGGAAAAGATAAAACTTTTGTTTTCAAATATTGCTTAGAATTGCAAGAATCGTTATAAAATGCGGGCGTTAATGCAAGTATTTTTTCTTTGGGGTATAGCCAAGCGGTAAGGCACCGGTTTTTGGTACCGGCATTCCCTGGTTCGAATCCAGGTACCCCAGCCAGATTTTTAGGAAGGTTTATTGTAGGCTTTAGCCTATTTTGAAGTTAGCAATAATTTATGAATAAACTTATTGCAAAATATTGCATTGCTTTTTTTCATTCTATTTCTAGGTTGGTGTTTGCATTTGTTTTAAGATTTGATCTTAAGTAGGGTTTAGTTTTTGCGCTTTGGAATGGTATTTAGTACTTTTTACCTGTTCTAAATATTCATTAAAGATGATGATAAAAACTAAATTGATATGAGTAGTCGCTATTTTCTTTTGTACTGTAGATGCCAAATTAAATTTGGAGAGTAAGCTTAACAATTAGAATCGAGGAGATTTTTGAAATGGCTTTTACATTAGTTGATTTACCATATACGTATGATGCTCTTGAGCCTTATATGTCAGCTGAGACGCTTGAATACCATCATGATAAGCATTATTTGGCTTATCTTACCAATACTAACAATTTTGTAAAAGATTTGAGCTTAGAAGATAAAACTATTGAAAATATTGTTATAGAAAGCTTTGGAACTAATCCTGGTTTATTTAATAATGCAGCGCAATATTATAACCACACTCATTTTTGGAAGTGGATGAAAAAAGGCGGTAGCGGCCGAAAACTTCCTGAAAAATTAAACAATGCTATTGAACGTGATCTTGGTGGCTATGATAAATTTCGTGCAGATTTTATTGCTGCTGGTACTGCTCAATTTGGTTCTGGTTGGGCGTGGATTGCTGTTAAGGATGGTAAGCTTGAAATTATGAAAACGCTCAACGGTGAAAATCCTTTAGTTTATGGTGCTCAGCCTATTTTAGGTGTTGATGTATGGGAGCATTCTTATTACATTGATTATCGCAATGCACGGCCTAAATATCTTGAAGCCTTTGTGGATAATTTAATTGATTGGGATTACGTTTTAGCGCTTTATGAAAAGTGCTGATTGAAACAGCTTGTATTATTTTATAGTCATATTCAAAGCTCCATAATTCATTGAATTATGGAGCTTTTTTCAAATAGTAAGAGTTTAATTCACTAACGATCTTTTCCCACTATCTTTAAGATGTATGCGTATATATAGGCAATCTCTTCCAGTTTTGAGAAGCGTCCAGTTGTGCCTGCGTGTCCTGAATCCATATTGGTACGCAATAAAATTTCATTATCATCTGTTTTAAGGTCGCGCAACTTTGCCACCCATTTTGCGGGTTCCCAATAGGTTACACGTGGATCAGTTAATCCTGCAATAGCGAGGATAGGAGGGTATTTTTGGGGTTTAACATTATCATAAGGGGAATAAGAAGCAATAAGATCATAATCTTCTTTTGATTCAAGAGGGTTCCCCCATTCCGGCCATTCTGGCGGCGTTAGGGGGAGTGAAGCATCAAGCATAGTTGTTAGAACATCAACAAAAGGGACATTTGCTACGATGCCAGCAAAGTCCTGTGGAGCTATATTAGCAACGGCTCCCATCAACATTCCCCCTGCTGAGCCACCTTGGGCGACGAGACGGTCATGAGTAGTGAATTGATTATTGACAAGATGACGTCCACAAGCAATAAAATCTGTAAATGTGTTATGCTTAAAGAGATGTTTTCCTTTTTCATACCATTCAACACCTTTATCTTTTCCACCACGAATGTGAGCAATGGCGTAAATAAAACCTCTATCAACCAATGAAAGTATATTGCTGTTGAAATTTGCAGGAATAGAAATTCCATAGGCACCATAACCGTAAAGTAAACAAGGTGCAGTTCCGTTCAGTTTGGTTTTTTTATGATAAAAAAGAGAAATAGGAATTGTTTCACCATCCTCCGCAGTTGCTGTAATACGTCGGGTGATGTAGTCATCTCTATTATGCCCAGAGGGAATTTCTTGCGTTTTTAAAAGCAGTCTGGTTCTATTTTTTATATCATAATCAAAAATTTGATTAGGTGTTGTCATGGAGGAATAGGAAAAACGAATGACTGAGCTATTATATTCTGCAGCGCCTTGCAAAGCTAAAGAATAAGCTTCTTCTGTAAAGGAAATAGAATGAATTTCTTTGGTAGACTGTTCCATTAATTGTATACGAGGCAGTCCTTCAAATAATTCAAGCCAGATAAAAAAATCTTGATAAGCATCATGAGATAGGATGAGATGTCCGAGGCGATGGGGAATAAGTTCAGACCAATTTTCTGATTGCGGTGATGTATATGGCGCTACCATAATTTTAAAGTCTTTTGCATTATCTTGATTAGTAAGAATATAAAAGACATCTCCGCCTTCAGTGAGCGAATACTCAATACCTTTTTGTCGCTTTTTTACACATTGGGGAGGAGAAAGGGGCTCTTTCGCAGGAATAAGCCAGGTTTCTGATGTTTCATGATCATGAATATTAATATAGATAACATCGTTAAGCTTGGAACCGTTTACATGTAAAAAAAATCCTGGATCATTTTCACAAAAAATAAGTTTATCTTGAGATTGGTCAGTGTGTAATTGATGATAATAGAGTTTTGAGGGGCGGTGGTTTTCATCCATTTTAGTATAGAAAAAACCCTCAGACTTAGCATCCCATACAATCTGTCCGGATGTATCAAAAATGGTATCGTCGTAGTCAGATAATGTTTTAAAATTGCGAATTTTAATTATATAAAGTTCAGATCCTTTATCATCGTAAGCCCATGCAGCATGTGTGTGATCAGGAGATATTTGCACTGAACCAAGATGAAAATAATCTTTACCTTCAGCTAAAGTATCACCATTAAGGTAAACATTTTTTTCTCCTCCATTTCTTGGTGTTCGGAAATAATGCGGTTGTTGACCTTCCGTAACATAAGAAAAGCCATAGGCGAAAGGACCGTATTTTACAGGGACAGAACTGTCATTTTCTTTAATACGGCTTTTCATCTCTGTAAAAAGTAAATTTTGTAGCTGTTTCGTATCAGCCATTTGAGCTGCTTGATAGGCGTTTTCTTGCTCAAGATGGTGTCGAATATGTTTGTCAAGACAGTGAGGATTTTTTAAAATATCTGGCCAATTAGAAGCACGCAACCAGTGGTATGGATCATTGCGGAAAATACCATGATGCATCTCTTTATGAATAATTTTAGATGCTTTAGGGGGAAGTATAGATGAGAAAGTCATACATAATCCTATCTGAAAAGATATTAGAAATTTTGTTTGTGTATTAAGAAAACATCATCATACATTTGTGTAGACTATGAGTGCTGTTCTGTCTGTAAAAACATGACAGAAATACCTAATTTTAACATATCGTTTTGTGTCTTATACTACAGTTGCTATCTTGTTTCCGTGCAGGAAAATCTTTATTGATGGTTATAGGAAGATAGGAATATACCGAATTGTATTTTATTTTAAACGGCAGAGCTGATTATTGCAATCGATACAACAGGTATATGTTAAAGAGAAGGTGTAAAGCTTACACAAAAAACCTTAAATAGTAATGTAGAGAGGTCTGATTTTATATTGTTTTTAATGTTCACTTTTTTGTGTTTTTTGTGTATTGAAAAAACTACTTTTTATATTGAAATAAGGTTTTTTAACGCAATATAAATCTGTAATATAATCAGTATTTAAAACAAAAAAACATATGATCTTTAATAATTGTAGCTATGAATTTAAAATTTTAATGATTAAATTTGATATAGAGTGGCTGATTATTGCAGTATTTTAGTTTTTTAGACAAAATTTAATAAACAACATTATTCTGAAGCAAGGAAATAGCTATTTTCTATTATATAATATGTCAAAAATCAGATTTTTATTTGTTTTTTTCACGTTAAAAGTGATTAATTGGAATAATTCAATTGACAAAAAAAATTTTTGTACAATATGAAGTTTACGTGCGTAAAGTTTTTGTGTCATGAATATGAATGCCAAGTCAATGTAGATACAAATAGCGTTTCACAAAACAAATAATGTCTGAATTTTAAGATTAAAGGGAAACAAGGATGGAGCATCACCCAGTCCTAGAGGCTGAAAGCAGTTTAATTATTACATTGGTTGCCGATGTGGTTGCTGCTTATGTGAGTAATAATTCAATTCAGCCGGCAGAAGTGCCAAGTTTGATTGCTGATGTTCATGCTGCTTTTCTTAAAGCAGGAAATACAGCGTCAGTGGAGGTTGAAAAGCAAAGGCCTGCTGTTAATCCAAGACGTTCAATCTTTCCTGATTACCTTATTTGTCTTGAAGATGGAAAGAAGTTTAAGTCTCTGAAGCGCCATCTTATGACACATTATCAAATGTCGCCTGAAGAGTATCGCGAAAAATGGCAATTAGAGAGTTCTTATCCTATGGTTGCGCCTAATTATACAAAAGCGCGTTCAGCTTTGGCTAAGGAGATGGGCCTTGGACACAACCGCCAAAAGAAAAAAAATAAGTAAAATTATACTCTTCCAAAATAGTCTCTAAATTCAATGAAAATGAATGCTTTAGGGAGCATGTCTTAATTTGTGGAAGAGGAGATGATTTATTGAAGCGAGTGTTCGGGTGATTATTAATAGCTCTGGGTACGAATGCGTTGAATCATAGATTTTAGGCCATTTGATCGTTGTGGTGTTAAATTTTCATTTAAACCAAGTGTTTCAATAAGTTCTTCAGCATTAGCGGTACGGATTTCAGAAGCTGTTTTACCTGAGTAAAAGGCGAGAATAATATAAATAAGGCCACGCACAATGTGAGAATCAGAATCACCTTGAAATGTCAATATTGGATTTTCTAAGTTATCACGTGAAGATAAAAGCCACACTTGGCTGACGCAACCAGGCACTTTGTTGGTATCGTTTCGAGAGCTTTCTGGAAAAGGTGGTAATTCATGGCCCAGTTCAATCACATAACGATAACGATCTTCCCAGTTATCGAGGAGAGAAAAATTTTCTATAATATTTTTGATCGTGTCTGCCATAACCTTAATCCTTATTTTATTTTGGTGGGTATGTGATACGTTGGAAGTAACAGATAAGAGAGTTATACAATTAGGATAGTGATTCACTCTGAGAGTTTTTATTTTAAGGTAATTTCATGTTATCCTAGTTCATCTCTTTTATAGTAGAAAGAGAGTTCTCTTTGGGATCAATATTTTTGGATTGTATCGTATCATTATCACCAAATGTGCGATCAAGGTATTCATAGGCTGTTTTTGCACCATTACGTGCACGTTCACCGATTGAACCTAAAAAGGATTTTCCAGTTTCGCAGGTTTGTATATTACGCTCACAGAATTTTCTTAAATCGTTTATAGCTTCTTTAAGAGCAGTAGCTGCATCACTCGTTGTTATATTCGTAGCTATTTGGCTTGAAGAATTGTCATTATTTGGTTTTTTTACAAAAAATGAAATGATGACAAAAACAAACAATAAAAAAAATACTGATTTGATGAAAAAACGTATCATAGAAATCCAACATATCTTAGAAATAAATAGAAAGTAGCAATTTATACTATTTTTTACTGCAAGATTTATAATATCAACATTTTATAAAATTTAGCATTTAATGTTTTTTCACTAAAAATTGCATGTCAAGCTTGCATTGTAAACAATAATATTAACACAATAAGAATTCTTTTATTTTCACTAAATATAATGGATATTATTTTACTGAAAAGATAGAGTAACAGATGATGATAACACTTGAAGCTACGATAAAGCTGACATTTAGGTACTGTAAATTACATATTTTTCATTTTAAAGGAAGCTCAAGGGTAATTAGAGCATTTGAATAAATTCGATGTACGTCAATGATTGGATTTATTTTTGTCCTTTCTCAATTGATTCATACATATATCCACTTGTAAAGGTGATAGATTTTGCTGATTGTGAATTTACACGTTAGCATAAAATTATATTTATTTTAATCATTTAAAGGATATAAAAACAGTAGTGAATATATCATTCTACCACTAAAAGTAAAAAATTTTCAATCTTATGTAAAACACCAAAAAATTAAAATTAGAATAATGACAAAAAAACGCAAGATGCGCAAAACGAAAGTTGTAAAACGGCGTAGTATTATTTTAGCATTTTTTTTGCTCAATGGTCGTTTTCTTTTTTGGGTAGCAAAACGATTATATCATTATACACGTATAAATGCTTTGTTAGTTATAGGTTTATTCTTTTTTGTTGTGAGCTTTGGGTTTATTTTATTTAATGCTTTGTTTTTACAGAAAAAAATAAAAAATGATGTTTTTATTCAAATGAAATTAGCCCCAATTTCAGTTATAGCAAAGAATTCTATTTTGCTTCAGGAACAAGCGATATCCCAAGCTCAAGCTGATGATGTTTCTATGCCTATTGTAAATAATTTACGTCAAGATTCATCTTTATATTCTTTACAAAATTCTTTGTCAGAAAATTTATCGAAGATGCATAAAAAATCAGCAAAATTTGGGTTGTATGATGGCTCTTTGGATAATTCAAAAATACATCATGCTGCAACACAATGGGAACAAAAAGCTACTAATAAAACTGTACCAACTCAAGGTGATATTGTACCAAAACAGTCGGCGGATGAGATCGCTTTATTAATTGAGCGTAGCGAAATGGAGATGGCAAATGACACAGCAACGAAGGGTGTTGTAACTCAGTCAGAGGAAGCTAGTTTAAAGCCTGTTATTGCAGATATTATGCAAGTGCAGGAAGCTTTGCGTGCTTTTGGTAATCAAGAGGTGACAATTACAGGTATAGAAGATCAAAAGACTGTGGATGCTGTAAAACAGTTTCAGAAAATATTTCATCTTCCTATAACGGGTAAGATTGATAACACAGTTTTAATAAAAATGCGCGAAGTTGGTTTGTTAAGTTAAAGATGATTTCTCTTCAGGAAGATTTTCGTTTGAAATTGCTGTAATCCAGGGTTATTATGAACATTGTTTATGACAATGGAGATTATGTTATTTTTGATACGTAACTTTTGATAAAAAATTCCATTATTCATTTTACGTTCATATAGAATAGATTATGAGAAGTCTATGATGGAAAAAATTTTCTTATTTGCAATGCTATTATGCCTAATAAGACTGGATTCCGTTTTGGCTGCTGATTGTACTGGGGTAGGTAAAAGGGTCGCTAATCAACAAGGCGGGATGTTAACTCGTTTGATGCCAATTGTTCAAGATGGCAAAAATATGTGTGTAGTTGTGATTGTTGTGCCTGCTCATAATGGTCAAAAGCCACGACGTGTTGAGGTTATCGTCCCTGCTGATTAATTTTTGTAGGGAGAGTGATGCGTATTTTGATTGTTGAAGATGATCGAGATCTCAATCATCAATTAGCAGAAACCGTGAGAAATGCAGGATATGTTTCTGATAGTGCTTTTGATGGTGAAGAAGCCTATTTTTTAGGAAGTACAGAGTCATATGATGCTGTAATTCTTGATATTGGTTTGCCACGTATGGATGGGATCCGTGTTGTTGAAAAATGGCGCCAAGACGGTCATTTAATGCCTATTTTGATATTAACAGCGCGCGATCGTTGGTCTGATAAGGTGCTCGGCATTGACGCAGGGGCAGATGATTATGTTGTTAAACCATTTTATTTGGAAGAAGTAATGGCACGGTTACGGGCTTTAATC
Organism: Bartonella bacilliformis KC583; assembly: GCF_000015445.1. Classification (NCBI taxonomy): domain Bacteria; kingdom Pseudomonadati; phylum Pseudomonadota; class Alphaproteobacteria; order Hyphomicrobiales; family Bartonellaceae; genus Bartonella; species Bartonella bacilliformis. The sequence goes on from NC_008783.1 coordinate 430,879, forward strand.
CGCCGAGCTTCTGGCCACGCGACAAGTGCATTATCTTGTGGTGCAGTTTTGTTAGATACTAAAACTTCTCGTGTTTTTGTCGATGGTCAATTAATTAAATTAACATCACATGAATTTCGGCTTCTCTCTTATCTAATGCATCATTGTGATAAAGTAGTCTCAAGGACAGAGCTTATCGAACATCTTTATGATCAGGATTTTGACAGAGATTCAAATACGATTGAAGTTTTTGTAAGACGGTTGCGTAAAAAGCTAGGGGTGGATTTCATTGAGACAATTCGTGGAATGGGTTATCGGGTAACGTTAGGTGGCAAATGACAATTGTGAAGAATAATAGCCGGCTTAAGCGGTTATTTTTTTTCATCGGTAAATCTCTCACTGTTCGTGTTATGATTTTATCGACATTGTGGGTTGCTGTTTCACTTTCGTCTATCTCTGCAATCAGTATTCTATTTTATCAACGGGCAAGTGAACAAAGCCTAGAGCGTATTCTTTCCGCTCAACTTTACGGCCTTATTTCTACGGTGACTGTAACACCTGAGGGGCATTTGAGAGCAATTCCCGGATTTAGTGATATTCGCTATTCAGATCCAACATCAGGATGGTATTGGGAGGTGATGGCTGTATCACCTAATTTGCGTGGAAGGCTGACATCTCCATCATTAGGGAGTAAAATAATTGCTTCACTAAGCGATGTTGAGGTCCCTTTTGATAGTCAATTTTTTCGCTCTTATCGGATAAAGGAAGAGAATGGTCGCAGGCTGCAAGTTACTGAAAGCGATGTTATTCTTGATAATCAGAACCGTGTTGCACGTTTTCGTCTCATCGGAAATATTGATGAAGCCCATGCACAAGTACAAGAATTTAAGCAAACTTTGCAAATTTTTCTTTGGAGTTTTGGTATAGGCAGTGTCCTGATCAATATTGCTATTATCTTTCTTAGTTTTCAGCCATTGAAGCGAATCCGACAAACATTAAATGATATCCGCGAGGGTAAAGCTGATTATGTGAATACGGATTTATTGAGTGAAGTTATGCCACTAGCACAAGAAATGAATGCTCTCATTAATAATAATAGGCGCATTATTGAACGGTTTCGAATGCAAGTTGGTAATCTTGCTCACTCATTGAAAACGCCTTTGTCAGTTATTATTAATGAAATTAATGAAGCGGATAAAATGGTTGGCGAACAGGCCATTTTATTGAGAGAACAAGCTAAAATAATGCAAGATCAAATTAATCATTATTTGCAGCGTTCTAGGGTTGCAGCGCAATGCAACAGTGTTGTGTATCATACGTCTGTTCGCAAAACGCTTAATCGTTTGGTACGAGTTATGGAAAAACTCAACCCTGATAAACATATCCAATTTATCATGGAAAATGATGACATTTTTTTTTCTGGTGCAAGGGAAGATCTAGAAGAAATTGTAGGGAATTTAGTTGAAAATGCTGCTCAATGGTCTCGTACCAAGGTCTTAATTTGTTGCTGCTTAGAAGAAAATGTTGAAGATACAGCATTCTTTAGTATCATTATAGAAGATGACGGTCCTGGTTTAACAGAAGAACAAATTGATGAAGCTTTAAAAAGAGGTCGACGACTTGATGAAAGTAAGCCAGGAACAGGTTTAGGGTTAGCAATCGTTTCAGATATGGTCAATGAATATGGCGGCAATCTTTCCCTGTCACGTTCTGGGTTAGGTGGTTTACGTACGAAAGTTTTTTTACCCAGACGGTAGAATAATTTATCATTTTAAAATAATACAATATCAGAAAATTATCTTTTTAAGTAAGGGGGGATAGAGGAAGTTGGTTGTAGTTTTTTTGATTTTTGTATTGGTACCATAGCGATATGCCCTTGTTAGTTTTTGCTGTAATTTTTCTTATTTTTCTGACAATCGCACTTTTTTTTTCGCTACGTTTTGATTACGAGTTAAAAAAAAGAGGGAAATTTTCAGCTATAAATATCAACCAACGTCAGATCTATAAGACTGAATCTAATTGTGAATGTGACTGCACAGACGTTAAAAAATCACAAAAAGAGCATTTCTCATCCTGCTATTCTAACATTTCTTTTGAAATACAGAAGGGTTTTGTACAAAAGCTTTGCGAGTATCCTAAGAACATTTGTGTTCTTAAAATTACAGGGATTATATTTGTTCTTTTTGTGACAGGGGGCATTTACTATGTGACGGGTGATCCAGAAATTAAAAGTTATTTGTTTAGCGAACTAATGGATAAAGATCCAAAGATGCTCAGTAAGCATGAAAGGATTGTACGTTTGCAAACGCTTTTTTCCCGCAAGCCTGATGATGGTAAAATTGCAGATGAATTAGCGATAAGCTATCTTGAAGAAAACCTCTTTCAGGATGCAGTGAATATTTATTTGGATGCGCTTCGCTTGAATGGAGAATCGGCTCCAAGGTTAGTGGGGTATGGTTTAGCATTAGTTGGGTATGAAGGTGGGGTAATTACGCAGGAAGCACAAGATGTTTTTCAAAAAGCTGCAGATTTAGCACCAAATGATTTTTATCCTCGTCTACTCTTAGCTAATGCGCTTCGTCAGGCAGGTAAGTTTGCACAGGCGATTCAATTTTTAGAAAATTTTCTCCATAAAATGCCTAAAGATATCGCAGGACGGTCACGTGTTGAGGCCATGATAGCTCAGTTGCGTCGTGCGTCTGACTAGATTGTTAGATCATTTACTTAGATCAGTTTACGAGTATTAAGAGATATAAGTTCATTGAACTGATATCATAAATACTTGATAAGAAGTTGCGTTAATATAAAGGATATGCAAAGCATATCCAAATGTTAAGATTTATAAATGGTAAAATGATATTTATACATACAACATGTTCGTAAAAATATTTTTTGTAAGTGAGCTATGAATAGTCAGTCTTTCAAGAATTTTCCTTCACTTAAGTTTATTTCTAAAAAGAGAAGGAAAGAGCGACTTTTAATGGTCTTATTATGTCTTTTTATCATGGCAATTACAACAGGTCTTATAGTGTATGCAATGCGGAATACAGCAAATTTTTTCCGCACACCATCTGAAATTACTAAAGAAGATATTCTAACAGGTCGTGTTTTGCGTTTAGGTGGTATTGTTGAAAAAGGAACTGTTGAACACAATGGAGAGATGCAAGTTACTTTTTTCGTAATTGATCATTTAAAACACGAAAAAGTAGTTTTCAATGGTTTACTACCAGATCTGTTCCGTGAAGGTCAAAGTGTTATCGTAGAAGGTTATTTTGATAAACAGGGGCTTTTTATAGGAAAGCGCGTTTTGGCAAAACATGATGAGACTTATATGTCTAAGGAGACAGCTGATCGCTTGAAGAAACATCACGACATAAAATAAAGAGGCAATTGCAGCGTGCTCATTGAATTGGGTCATATTTTTTTAGCCACAGTATTTGCAGTGAGTTTACTGCAGGTATTTTTATCCATTTTTGGTGTTGTGAGAGAAGAATATTCATTGATGCAGGCAGTGGTATCACTGACTTATATTCTCTTCATATTATTGCTTTTGTCCTTTTTGATTATTGTTCACGCTTATGTAATATCTGACTTTTCTGTTTTGAATGTTGTTAGGAATTCTCATTCAGAAAAACCAATGCTTTATAAGATTGTTGGGGTTTGGGGTAATCATGAAGGATCAATGTTATTATGGGTTTTAATCTTAGCTTTTTTTAGTTTATTGGTTGCTTTGTTTGGACAAAAATTACCAGTGCAATTTAAGGCATCAGTCTTAGGTTGCCAAAGTTTGATAACAAGTGCTTTTCTTTTATTTATTCTTTTTTTATCCAATCCATTTTTACGGATTAATCCACCAGCGTTGCAAGGAAGTGATCTTAATCCTGTTTTACAAGATATTGCTTTAGCCATTCATCCGCCGCTTCTTTATTTAGGCTATGTTGGTTTCTCGGTTTGTTTTTCTTTTTCGGTAGCTGCATTGATTACAGGATATGTCGATAGGGTTTGGGCACGTTGGGTACGGCCGTGGGTTCTTCTCGCATGGATTTTTTTGACACTTGGTATTATGGTTGGGTCATATTGGGCTTACTATGAGTTGGGTTGGGGTGGTTATTGGTTTTGGGATCCTGTTGAGAATGTTTCATTCATGCCATGGCTTGCTGGAACAGCTCTTTTGCACTCTATTCTTGTTCTTGAAAAGCGGGGTGCGCTGAAAAACTGGACTTTATTTTTAGCTATTCTTACTTTTTCACTTTCTCTTATGGGAACTTTTCTTGTTCGTTCAGGTATTTTAATATCTGTTCATAGCTTTGCTGTTGATCCAGCACGTGGATGGGCACTTCTTTCTATTTTGTTTTTTTTCACAGGGAGCGCTTTTTTGCTTTTTGCTTTGCGGGCACCTATTTTGAAAACAGATGGATTTTTTTTGCCAATTTCGCGAGAGGGATTTATTGTTTTAAATAATTTATTTCTCACAACAGCAACAGCAACAATATTGATTGGTACGCTATATCCCTATTTTTTTGAGACGTTAACTGGGCAAAAAATTTCTGTAGGTGCTGCTTTTTTTAACCTTACATTTGGGCCTTTAATGGTGCCGCTATTATTTTTTGTTCCATTTGGACCGATTATAGCGTGGAAGCGTGGTGATTTACTAGCGGTTTTTGAACGATTATGGTTTGTGTTTTTACTATCCTGTATAGCCTGCTTTATAACATTTTATGCAGCATCTTGGCGTGATATTTTTTGCGCTTTAGGAGTGGGGCTTTCAGTTTTCGTTTTTTTGGGTGGTTTGGCTGATCTTTGGGTAAAAAGTGGCCATAGAAAGACACCTTTTTTTGTACGGATTAAGAGGTTTTTAGGATTACCATGGTCCGTTTTTGGTGCCGCGTTAGCACATATGGGATTAGGTATCACACTGTTTGGTATTGTTTATTCTTCACTTTTTGGACAAGAACGTATCTTAGTCATGAAAATAGGCGATAGTATTACGATGGCTGATAAAGTAATACGTTTTGATGAAGTGCGGAATGTCGCTGGATCAAACTATTCTGCAATGCAGTTTGATTTTAAAATATATGAAAATCAAAACTCAATACACACTATGACAGCATCAAAACGATTTTATTCTAGTCAAAATATATCAACAACGAAAGTTGGTATTCAAAGTTATGGTTTTTCTCAATTTTATATTGTGCCAGGTCGTATTGATGACCAAGGTCTTGCTTTGCATATATGGTGGAAACCTTATGTGATTTGTATTTGGTTCGGTGCCTTTATGATGGCAATAGGTGGGTGTTTTTCTCTTTTAAATTATTGGTCTCGGATAAATATACGTCAACGGAGGGGTATTGGCTTCAAACGCACTGAGAAGGGATGAATATGAAAAAGCTTTTTTATAGAGCTGTTATATTATTCTATGTTGTTATTTTTTCTATGCGGTTGGGAATGGCCGTAGAGTTAGATGAGATGTTAGACGATCCTGTCCTTGAATTACGAGCTCGTGATATTTCATTACATTTACGTTGTCCGGTTTGTCAAAATCAATCAATTGATGATTCCAACGCTTCATTGGCACGTGATTTACGCATTTTGGTGCGTGAACGCTTAAAAGCAGGTGATAGTGATCAGCAAGTTATCGATTTTCTTGTTGAGCGATATGGTGCATTTATCTTGTTGAAACCGCCATTTAATAAAGCCACATGGTTTTTATGGTTATCGCCCCTGATAATTTTGATTATTGGTATCAGTTTTATATTTTTCCAGATAAAATACTGTAAATATAAAGAATTAATTGCTTTAAATGCTGATGAAGAGAAAAGTTAATAATATCGTTGAAAGTAAATAAACATTATATCTAGAAAAGAATTCTGGCGAGCTTACATGAATGATGAAGCTTTATTTATAATCAACGATTTTTTATTTAATCTTACAGAACTTTAACAATTTAGACAGAAAACGGTAAGGTCTGCTATTTTATGATGAATTAGGATAGAAATGAAATATTAGTGGATAGGAGCACATAAAATGGTTAATCCCACTTTATATAGGACATTAAGAGCTATAGGTTTTTCGACAGCATTAGCAAGCACAATGTTTTTTAGTGGATCAAACTTATGGAGGAGCGCTGCTTATGCGAAACCTGTGTTCGTTACGTCAGGTCAACAGCAAGGGTTTGCAGATATTGTTTCTCAAGTAAAACCTGCTGTTGTTGCTGTACAGGTAAAGAGCGATAAAAAAGAAACAAAAAAAGATCGATTTTTTGGTGGTTTTTTTGGAAGTCCAGGGATGGATCAATTACCAGATCAACATCCTTTGAAAAAGTTTTTCGAAGAATTTCATGAGTATGCTTGGCCTAACGACAAATATTCAAATCGTTCACGTAAACCCCGTTCTGTTGCATTCGGGTCTGGATTTTTTATTTCATCGGATGGTTATATTGTGACGAATAATCACGTAATTTCTGGTGGAACAAGCTATTCTATTGTTCTTGATGATAGCACAGAACTCGAGGCAAGGCTAATTGGAACGGATCCTCGAACTGATCTTGCCGTATTGAAAGTGGATGATAAGCGAACATTCACATATGTTGATTTTGCAGATGATACGAAAGTTCGTATTGGTGATTGGGTTGTTGCTGTTGGCAATCCATTTGGTCTTGGTGGAACTGTGACAGCAGGGATTGTTTCAGCGCGTGGGCGTGATATCGGTGCTGGTGTTTATGATGATTTTATTCAGATTGACGCCGCTGTTAATCGAGGTAATTCTGGTGGTCCAACTTTTAATCTAAATGGGCAGGTTGTTGGGGTTAATACAGCATTTTTCTCTCCTTCCGGTGGAAATGGTGGAAATGTTGGTATTGCCTTTGCTATTCCTGCAATAACGGCACAACAGGTTGTGAAACAGATCATTGAAAAGGGTTCGGTTCAGCGCGGTTGGATTGGTGTTCAGATTCAAGCAGTTACGAAAGAGATTTCTGATTCAGTTGGTTTAAAAGAAGTGAAAGGTGCTTTGGTTACTGATCCGTTAAAGGGGCCTGCACAAAAGGCAGGTATTAAGGCAGGTGATGTGATCATTTCAGTAAATGATAAAAAAGTCACTGATGCGCGTGATCTTGCAAGGCGTATTGCAAATATTAGACCAGGAGAAACAGCGACTTTAGGTGTTTGGAGATCTGGTAAAGAGGATAGCGTTAAGGTGAAGATCGATTCAATGCCTGAAAGCGAAAATAAGGGAGAAGGTTCAAAATCTTCAAGCAAGAAAGGTGGTTCTGAAACACTGGAGGATTATGGTTTAATTGTAACCACTTCTGATGATGATTCAGGGTTGATTGTTACGGATGTGGATTTGGATTCAGATGCAGCAGAGAGGGGAATTCGTCCCGGTGATGTCATCGTGACAGTCAACAATAAACCTGTCAAAAAGGCATCTGATGTTGCCGATGCAATCAAGTATGCACAAGAGTTAGGGCGCAGTGCGATATTACTACAAGTGCGGACAAAAGATCAGAATCGTTTTGTTGCTCTTCCAATTATTAAAAAGTGATGTTGTTGGCATTGGGACAGAGGTTTTATAAATTTTTGTCCCAATAATTATCGATTGAAATAATGGGATGCATTGTATGAAAATACTCATCATTGAAGATGATCGTGAAACAGGGCGTTATCTCGAAAAAGCATTTTTAGAAGCGGGGCATGCAGCTGATATTGCTTGTGATGGGGATACAGGTTATGCTTTGGCCGAGACAGAACGTTATGATGTTATGATTATTGATAGGATGTTGCCGCATCGTGATGGTCTTTCTATCATTTCTGAGTTACGTGCAAAAGGGAATGAAACTCCTGTCCTTATTCTTTCTGCTTTAGGGCAAGTTGATGACCGTGTGATGGGGTTGCGTGCAGGAGGCGATGATTATCTGACAAAACCTTATGCTTTTTCGGAATTACTTGCACGCGTGGAAGTATTACAACGGCGAAAAAATCCTAAAGAGGCAGAAACTGTTTATTGTGTTGGCGATCTTGAGCTTGATCGGTTATCACACACTGTGAAACGTGGTGAAATGAATATCACATTGCAACCACGAGAATTTCGTTTGCTTGAATATTTAATGCGTCATGCTGGTCAGGTTGTGACACGCACGATGCTTTTGGAAAATGTTTGGGATTATCATTTTGATCCTCAAACAAATGTTATTGATGTTCATATTTCCCGTTTAAGAGCAAAAATAGAGAAAGATTTTGATATTCCGCTTTTGCATACGGTACGTGGGGCTGGATATATGCTGAAAGCTCCAGACAAAAAAACATGAACTATTTAATCAATATGATGCGCACAACTGCGCTAAGACTTTCTGCACTCTATATTTTATTATTTGGATTGGTTGCAGCAGCACTTTCTATTTATATGATGGCGTTTTCTATTTCATTGTTGACAGATCAAACTGAACAGGCGTTACGTGAAGAATTAGGGAATATTGAAAGCGCTTATAATTATGGTGGGCTTGCTTTATTGGTGCGCACGATTGATCATCGTTCACGGCAACCAGGAGCATTTCTTTATCTTGTCACGGATCCTATGGGGCGTATTTTAGCAGGGAATGTTGCATATATTGAACCCGGTCTTCTTAACCATAATGGTTTTCTTCCGAGTTCCTTTTTGTATTCACGTTTTGGCGAGCATGGTCAAACAAGTAAACATCGTGCTTTAGCAATCATTGTTGATTTACCCAATGCTATGAAACTTCTTATTGGACGAGATTTGGATGAACCAGAGCGTTTTGCAATCATCATTCGTAAAGCCATGGTCATTGCTCTGGTAGCGATGGTTGGAGGTGCTTTATTAATATGGTTTTTTGTTGGTAGGCGTGCATTGCAGAGGATTGATCGTGTAACAGATGCATCACAGCGCTTAATGGATGGTAATTTTAGTGAGCGTTTACCTGTATCTGGGGCTGGTGATGAATTTGATCGACTGTCAGCTAACCTTAATGTTATGTTAGATCGCATTGAAGAATTAAATATTGGTTTGCGTCAGGTATCAGATAATATTGCTCATGATCTTAAGACACCCCTGATGCGTCTTAGGAATCGTGCTGAAGAAGCTCTTTCAGGGAAAAAAACAGAGCTCGAATATCGACAAGCGCTGGATGATGTCATTGCTGAATCAGATCAACTTATTCGTACTTTTAATGCAATTTTAATGATTTCACGCATTGAAGCTACCAATTCGATTGAGAATTTTGAGATCATGAATATGAAGCAGATTCTTGAAGATGCGGTTGAGCTTTATGAACCTTTTGCCGAAGAAGAAGGTATTTTACTTCAGCTAGGGCATACATTTGACAAAAATCTTAAGCTAAATCGTGAGCTTATTGCACAATCAATATTTAATCTCATTGATAATGCGATTAAATATGCGTCTGAAGGTGAGAAGAAGACAGAGATTTCTTTGTCTATGGAATGCTTTGGTGAACGTTTACGTGTTGTGGTTAGTGATAATGGTCCAGGAATTGCAGTAGATAAGCTTGAAAAAGTGACAGAACGATTTGTTCGTCTTGAAGAAAGCCGCACACAGCCAGGTTTTGGTATTGGTTTAAGTATGGCAAAAGCTGTTATGAAGCTTCATGGGGGCGAACTTATTTTAGAAAATGCAAATCCAGGGCTTAGAGCTATTCTATCATTTCCTTAATACAGGCTCATAACCACGCTTCTTTAGTGTGTTTGCTGTGTTTTTATATTTTAAATAGCATGGAAAATTGAAATATTTTTTCAAAAAGATACATAAGCGTTTAAAAAATGTGTCTCTTTTTTGTATTCACTTGATGAAAGTGGTGATCAATGACTGCAAAATATTAAAGAAAAAAGTGAAAAAGAAAATTTAGAAATTGTTAATTTCTTAGTTGTTTCACTGTGTATATGGGAAGTGATATTATAGGTTATCGTTGAGGTGCTAAATGGAAACAGATTTTCCTGTAGTGAATCATGACGAGAATGTTTTTAATATCTAATTTTGTTTAATCGGTATTGTGATGGTTACAGTTGTGCCGTTCTCTTCCTCAGAGGCGATTTCAAGTTTTCCTTTGTGTAATTCTAGTAAAGAACGGGAGATAGCTAAGCCAAGGCCTGAGCCAGTATGGGTTTTAGTAAATTGATTTTCAACTTGTTCAAACGGTTTTCCAAGTTTTTTAATGGCTGATTGAGGAATACCAACTCCTGTATCTTTAATTTTAAAAATAAGGTTATTTTTTTTCTGGAAAGCGCAGATATCAATACTACCGCCAGAGGGTGTGAATTTAACTGCATTAGAGATGAGATTAAGGAAAATTTGTCTCATTGCACGGCAATCAAGTTCTGCGTGGAGTTTTGGTGCAATATTGGCTGTAATGGAAATCTTTTTTTCTTGTGCTTGTGGCGTCAGTGTACGGATTGCTTCACTAATGATGGGTTCAAGATCAACATTTTTACAATCAAGGGTAAATCTTCCTGCTTCGATTTTTGACATATCAAGAATATCATTAATGAGTGTTAGAAGATGAGTTCCCGAATTGTGAATATCACGCATATATTCTTCATAGCGTTGTGAGCCAAGAGGACCAAAAGTGGATTGTAACATAATATCTGAAAAACCAAGAATAGCATTAAGTGGAGTGCGCAATTCATGGGATATATTAGCTAAAAATTCTGATTTGGCTTTGTTAGCACTTTCGGCTCGCTCTTTTTCCGCTTGCAGGCTTTTATTGAGTTTTTCAACTTCTGTTGCACGTTGCTGGGCATTTCCTCGTGCACGTTTAAGTTCTTGAATAAAAGAAAAAAGTCGTCTTTCGCTATCTTCAAATTTTTCTTGTTGTTGTTTAAGCTCGGAAATATCCGTCCCAATGCACACAAGCCCTCCATCTTGAGTGCGTCGTTCATTAATTTTAAGCCAGAAACCATCTGCTGTTTGTCGAATACTGGTCAAATTACCAGTACCATCATCTTCTTTGAGAAAATATTCACTAATAGCAGGGCGAGCCATGGCTGTAACAGTTGCACGTTGAATACCTGATTGTAGCATTTGTTTAGGAATAGCTGCATATTCGCAAAATTTACTATTAGACATAACCAGACGCCCCTCTGAATCCCACAGGACAAAAGATTCTGAAATATTTTCAATAGCATCACGGATACGAAGGTCGGCTTGTGCTGTTTGTTCAACAAATTGATGTTGTTCGCTAATATCGAAGGAAATACCGACTAAGTGAGGCTCTTCCTCTTCAGTAACTTCAGCACGAATACGCATCCATACATGATGACCATCAGCATGACGCATAGGGACGTTGATATCGATATGTTTTTTTTCACCACTCATTAATTCTTGAGCAAGATCAAAAAAATTAATATCAGTTGAATTGATAATGGCAGTGATTTGAGAAATTGATAGCAGGGCATCTTGAGGCACATAACCCAGCATTTCATACATTGCACGAGACCAATAAATACGTCCGCTTGCCATGTTCCAATCCCACAGTCCACAGCGTCCACGCATCATTGCCATATCAATGCGGTTTTGAATTTTTTCTGAAATCAAATCTGTATTGCGTGCTCGTGTAACTTGAGTATAGTAAGCATAGAGAAGCGCTAGAATAATACTGGCAGTTCCTATGAATAGAATTAGGTTTAATGAAAAGACTTTATGCCATTCCATGTAGATATGGTGCGTTTTTTCACTGATGAATACGCCATATTGGCCATTTTCTGTTTCATGAAATGACGCCAAAGCAGGTTCTTCCCCTATCATAATTTGCATTGCACCAGTATATTTTCCAAGAGTCCATAAAGCAGTGCTTTGAGGGATAAAATCTTGTAAAGGTTTTCCTAAAGTTATATCTGGATTTGATGAGGCTAAAACGTTTCTATTCTGGTCTATAATGGTGATCATAGTGTTGGTATTGGTGAGGCCTTCATTTTGAAAATTTATCAAAATATTTTGCAAATGATTATGAGAAAGAATAGCCTTTCTTTCTTTCTTCGTAGCAGAGAGTAAATCACGATTAATTATATTGATGATATGAGTGGTTAAAAGAGTAATTTTAGAGCGCGTATCTTTATCAATGGCATTATGCCAATCATAAATTAACACGAAGCGGATTGCTGCTAATACAATCAAAAACGTGATAATAATGAACGGAATAAAACGTCGCAGCCAAGGCTCAATAAATAACAGTCTTTTATAATTTGAATCAGAAAGATGATTAATATGTGCTGTTCGCGTCTTACAACTTTGAGCACTCGATTTTGCATCAGAGTGTGTTTCCGTGGGCGCGTTATACACGTCCAATTTCGCCATTTCTGGTTCCTTTGATCATGAACAATATGATTGAATAACCATTGCGGTACTCATAACAACCCAATAAGCACAGTGAATCAAAACAGGAGTCTTCTGTCTAGTCTTTTTTTAGAAAATTTAAAAAAAGAAATTTTTCTCTTATGATTATAAATTACGAGCTCTTATAAAACGCTTAAATACAGCCTATAAACAGATAAAAAAGATCTGTTTATAGGATTTTTATTATTAGATAGCTCTTTTTTTGTAATAAAATTATAATATATTGATTATAAATGTTTTTTAAGTGAGTATGCGATTGATAATATCCGCTACATCGCTTGATAATTTAGGTGCTGCTGCAATTGTTTTTAATGCCATTTCAAGTTTTTTCTGCCGAATGGGTTCCCACTGTTGCCAAGAGCGCATAATTGTTAACAAACGAGAAGCAAGTTGTGGATTTTTTTTGTCAATTTCTAGAATAAGTTGGCACAGGAAATGATAAGATGCACCGTCTATTCTATGAAAACTTGTTGGATTTTCAGTAGCAAAGGCACCAATTAAAGCACGAACTCGATTGGGATTGTCCTGTGAAAATAGTGGATGCTTCATGAGTTTTTGAACATGATCAAGTGTTGATTTTCCTGCAACTATCGCTTGGATAGAGAACCACTTATCCATGACTAAGGGGTTGTTCTTATATCGAGTTTCAAAATCACTTAAAGCATTTTGTGTTTGTTTGCTCTTGTTAAAGCGCTGTACTAAAATATTTAGGCTCGCTATGCGATCAGTCATATTATCAGACATTTCGTATTGTGTGATAGCGTGATCCGGTTTGTTTTCTGCGAGAGAAAGATAATCTAATATAATGTTGCGTAGTGCTCGTTTTCCGGTTTGCACAGTGTTTGGTGAATAAGGCTCTTTTATTTGCATTTGTGCATAAATTGTTGCGAAGAGTTCTTGATGAGTGTGTGCGATTGAAGCTAAAAATTGATTACGCACATCATAAATGCGATCTGGATCGATATTGTTAGTGAGTGTGTGCGCAAGTTCAATTTCACTCGGTAAACTTAAGCACAATGCACGAAACTCAGGTTCAAGATTTTCATCTTTGACAATGGTTGCGATCAATGTAAGCAGCTTGGAGGGCATGGCTATCTTTTCAAGCGTTTTATCCTTAATTGCTTGAATAAGAGTTTGAGTCATTAGATAATTAAGTGATTGCCAGCGATTGATTTGATTACTATCGTTTTGAGCAAGAAAAATGAGTTCACTTTCATCGAATGGTATATGTAAAGTAATAGGAGCAGAAAAATTCCGAAGCAGTGATAAAATAGGTTTTTCACTTAGTCCTCTGAATGTGAAAGTCTGACTTTCCTGAGAGAGCATCATAACATCTGATTGAATATTTTTATCAGCCTCATAGGTTAGTGGCTCCCCATTATGTCCCAATAAGCCAAAAGCAATAGGGATAAGCATGGGGCTTTTTTTGTTTTGTTGCGGTGTTTTTGGAATATATTGTTTCGCATGAATTGTTAAAATACCCTCATTATAATGGCTATCAATTTCTACATTGGGTGTTCCCGCTTGTTCATACCACAGCATAAATTGTGAAAAATCTTGGCCAGAGACTTCAGCAAAACAGGAGATAAAATCCTCAATAGTACAAGCTTGTCCATCATGTCGTTGAAAATAAAGATCCATACCTTTACGGAAAAGAGTTGAGCCTAAGATAGTGTGCACCATGCGGACTACTTCTGCCCCTTTTTCATAGACGGTCGTAGTATAAAAATTGTTGATTTCACTATATTGGCGGGGGCGGACGGGATGAGCTAGTGGGCCAGAATCCTCAGGAAATTGAGTAGCTTTCAACATTTTTATATTTTCAATTCGTTGTAAGCTGCGTACATTTTGATCGGAAGAAAATTCCTGATCCCGGTAAACCGTTAATCCTTCTTTTAAACAAAGTTGAAACCAATCCCGACAGGTTATACGATTGCCAGTCCAATTGTGGAAATATTCGTGTGCGATGATGCGTTCAATATTTTTATAATCGCGATCAGTTGCTGTTTCAGGATCTGCAAGAATGTATTTATCGTTAAAAATATTCAGGCCTTTATTTTCCATTGCTCCCATATTGAAGTCTGAAACGGCAACAATATTGAAAACATCAAGATCATATTCGCGCCCAAAACACTCCTCATCCCAACGCATAGAACGTTTGAGTGCATCCATTGCATACATTGCGTATTCAGCTTTTCCTTTTTCTACATAGATCCCAAGTTTGACACGTCGTCCAGATGCGGTAGTGAAATAATCTTTTAACTGGTCAAGATTTCCACCAACTAAAGCAAAGAGATAAGACGGTTTTGGATAAGGATCTGTCCAAACAGCAAAGTGGCGGTTATTATCCAAAGTTCCTGTTTCAACAAGATTGCCATTAGAGAGCAAGATAGGAGTTGTCTGAGAATCTGCTTCAATTTTTACTGTGTAAGTAGAAAGAACATCTGGGCGATCATAAAAATAAGTGATGCGACGAAAACCTTCTGCTTCGCATTGTGTGCAGTAGACCCCATTGGAAAGATAAAGTCCCATGAGTTGACTGTTTTGTGCAGGATTAATTTCCGTTATCAATTCCAATGTAAAAGGGGCCGCTGGTGGGCGTGTAATTTCTAGATATGATGGGGTGCTCTTATAAGCATTTTCAGCTAATTTTTTACCATTGAGAAAAATGGAAATTAGAGTAAGTTCATCACCAGAAAGTATAAGAGGCGTGAATTCTTTTGTATCGTTACGAGGTTCAATGAATAATGTTGCTGTAACACACGTTTTTGTGGGTTCCAGACAGAAGTTAAGCTGTATTTTGGGTATAGCGTAGGGTGTTGGTTGGTAATCTTCTAAACGATAAATGGGCGTTACTGGTTGTTTCATAGATTTTTTCCTGGTGATATTTTGAGATAGCAAAGATTGAAACAGTGTTGATGTTTTGAAAAAAGAAAGATCTAGGAATTACGAAAGGTTATTTAAACGATTTTTAACTTCTAGAAAGTCTATCCATGTGAGCTTTTTTTGACTAGGTGTTCGTAAAAGATAGGCAGGATGAAAGGTTGGCATGACCGGTATTTTAACTTTATCTTCTGTTTCATAGGTAAGCCATTTCCCCCTTATGCGGACAATTCCGCTTTGAGTTCCAGTAAAAAATTGTACAGCAGTCCCTCCCAGAGCTACCAGGATACGAGGGTTAGCGAGTTGAATTTGACGTTCAATAAAGGGGCGGCATAATGCCATTTCTCTTGCTGTTGGTGTGCGATTGCCCGGTGGACGCCAAGGAACAGTATTAGCTATGTAAACATTTTCTCTTGTTAGACCAATAGATGCCAGTATTTTGTTAAGTAATATGCCTGCCTTTCCTACGAATGGAATCCCTTGTATATCCTCTTCTCGTCCTGGTGCTTCTCCTATAAGCATGAGTGGGCTTCCTGCTGTCCCATCTGAAAAACAGGTATTTTTAGCTGTCATTTTTAATGAACAACCGTCAAAAGCCAAAAGAGCAGATTTTAATTCGTCGAGAGTTTTGGCATTTTTTGCCATTTCGATGGCTGAGAGCGCGTGTTGCGTTGTATCGGGATGATTAAGTGGAGGGGCATTGAGTTTTATAGTTGGTGGTGTTTGTTGATGGGAAGGGATATCACATGTCTGTTTTAATTTCTGCTCTGAAGAAGGAGATTGATTAAAGCGGTTAATGGGTTCATCCGCAAGCGCGGCATCTGCACCACTTTCTTTATAAAAGCTTAGCAATTCTTCATACGAGATTGGACATTGCGTTTGTTGTGACATTTCACTTTTTTATTTCATAGTTAACTGATTAATGAATAAACCAAGCAGAATTATTCTTCAAGCTTTATGATGAGCTTATTGTTTGTAAAGATTTAGAATATTGAGCTGATCGTAAGATTAAAATAAGTGATTTCTATTGCACTATAACGGGAAGTAGATTGCGAGAAATATAGCGAGGAATCTTATGAGACAATAAGAGCTATTAAGATTTTAATGATCTTTTTGGCAATGGGTTAAAAGAAGTGTGTGAATATACGCTTTTGCATTTTTGACAGCGTCAGTCATAGTTTCATTAAGTGCTAAACGCGTAGCAATAGCGCTTGAAAGAATGCAACCTGTACCCCGCATTGTTCCTTTTAAACGTGGAGCGGAAATATTGATAACTTCAGTTTGGCTAATTAAGCTATCTGTTGCAAATGGACCATCAGCATGCCCACCTTTAACCAATATATAACGTGGACCAAGTGAAAGGAGTTTTTTTGCTTGTTGCATTGCCTCTTGATGATTAGAGGCCAATGGACTTTGGCTAAGAAGAGCTAATTCTTTCATATTTGGTGTTAAAATGTCAATATGAGGAAGTAGTTTATTATTCATAATTTCTATAATTTTTTCTGTTGTGAGTCTTCCTCCTGATGAGGCGACAAAAACAGGGTCAAGAACAACAGGAATATGGTTGTAATTTTTTAGTATATTACAGATCTCTGCTATAATTTCCTGAGTGCCTGTCATACCAATTTTGATTGCACTTATTGGGTTAGCTTCTAAGGCTACCTGCATTTGTGCGGCAACGAATTTTCCGCTCATGGGAGCAATTTCAGCAACGTGGTTGTTATTTTGCACATTAACAGAGGTAATCGCTAAACTTGCTTTTATTTGAAAGTGTGCAGTCGTTTCTATATCACGAACAATACCAGCACCACCTGTTGGGTCGGTACCTGCAACAACAAGAATAGAGGGTATCAACGCCATTTTTGGGTTACTTTTATCCACTGTTGGACACGTTCTTTAGGTTTTTTATGTAAAATAATATCAGTGATAGCAGCGGCACTATTAGCCCCTACTTGCAAAACATTGATTGCTCGTTCTGGTGTTAAACCACCAATGCCAACGAGAGGTAAAGGGCCAATCAGTTTTTTCCATTGTTTGATTTTTTCTAGTCCTTGTGGGGGCCACTTCATTTTTTTCAAAATTGTTGGGTAAATAGGGCCAAGCGCAATATATTCAGGGCAAAAAGATAGAGCGATATCCAATTCATATTCATCGTGGGTGCTAAGACCAAATTTTATACCATTTTTACGGATTGCAGGAATGTCAGCATTGTTTAAGTCTTCCTGTCCGAGATGAATAAAATCGCATTTTTCATCAATGGCTATTTCCCAATAATCATTAACGATGAATTGTGCTCCAAATTGATCACATATATTTTTTGCTCGTTTTATATGGTGTCTTATGAGTTCTGTATCTTTATTTTTTATACGTAATTGCACAAGCTTTATCCCAAGGGGGACACAACGTTCGATCCAGTCAGCATTGTCAACAATGAGGTAAAATGGATCGAGTTTCATGAAAATACTGCTTTCCCAATGATGGGTGTTGAAGGCACAGCTACATCGCGTGCTTCTAGTATACCTGCTTTATAGGCCATATATCCCGCGTTAACAGCTTTAGAAAATGCTTCAGCCATCAAGACAGGATCACCTGATTTAGCGACAGCGGTGTTGAGTAAAATTGCATCATAACCAAGCTCCATAGCAATGGTAGCATGTGATGGGCGCCCAATGCCTGCATCAATAACAAGAGTAAGATCAGGAAGATAAGCTCGGATAGAGCGTAATCCATCTGTATCACGAGGGCCTTTGGCAGACCCAATAGGAGCACACCAAGGCATAATAACTCGACAACCAACTTCAAGGAGTTTTTCGGCAACGATGAGATCATCTGTTGTGTAGGCAAAAATTTGGAATCCCTCATTATTTAAAATTTGTGCTGCTTCAACTAAGGCAAAAATATTTGGTTGTAATGTATCCGGGTTACCAATAACTTCGAGTTTAATCCAAGGTGTTTTAAATAGATCGCGTGCTAATTGCGCTGTCGTAACAGCTTCTTTAATTGTGTAACAACCAGCGGTATTGGGTAGTATTGTGACGTTAAGTTCCTTAAGAAATTGCCAAAATTGTCCGCTATGTTTTCCCCCTGCAGTTTCTCGACGTAATGAAACTGTTACAATTTCTGTGCCAGATTTATCAATAACTTTACGCAGGATTTCTGGTGATGGATATTGAGCTGTACCTAATAAAAGGCGAGATGAGAATTCATGGCCATAAAAATTCAACATAGCTTCAACCTCCTTGCATTGGGCTTAGAATTTCAATTCTATCTCCTTCATGCAAAGCATATTGACCGCGTGCATCTGAAGAGACAACTTCAGAATTGACAGCAGTTGCTAGCCAATTTCCCTTATAACCTAATTCTTCAAGTAGTAAATTTAAATAGGTGACGTCTGTTTGGATTATTTCATCATTGACAAATATTTTCATACTTCATTCCAATGCTAATTTTACTGCTTGTTTTGCAATTTCTGGAGATAAAAGAAAACCATGTCTATAAAAGCCATTTATGGAGATATGGTTGTTTTTTTTGCTAACATGAGGGAGATTATCGGGGTAACATGGGCGTATTCCGACGCCAGATTCAATAATTTCTGCTTCAGCAAAAGCAGGATGCAAAGTATAGGCAGCATTGAGCAATTCCATCATTGATCTTGCTGAAATTGCGCTATTAAAATCGCTTTCAATCATTGTTGCCCCGATCATAAAAATATTATCTTGTCGGGGAACAACATAGAGTGGAAACCGTGGATGAAGAAGGCGAATTGGACGAGAAATTTTGATATCCGCACTGCGTAAGAGAAGCATTTCTCCACGTACTCCTCGTATATCTTTATCTTTTCCTAAGCGTGCTATTCCTGTTGCATCAATAATAATATCGAATTTTTTTTCAGAAATTCCTACATCAACAATATATGCACCATTTTTTATAAGAATATTTTTTAAAGTCAGAAGTGCCTTGCGGGGATCAATATGCGCTTCAGTCGCATAAAAGAGTGCGTGATGAAAACGCCCGTTGAGGTCAGGTTCAAGGTGAGCTATTTTCGTACTGTTGATGGTTTTGTGATTGTTGGTGCGCAATGAAAATCGTTCGAGCTCTGCTATGTCTCGTGTTGGTGCAACAACTAAAGTACCCCTTTGTTTTACAATTTCAGGGAAGATTTTACTCCACCATTGTATGGCTCGTATACCGAGATCTTCAACAATTTGTTCAGAACTCTCTTTTTCACAATAAGGTGCTAGCATGCCTCCTGCATACCAGCTTGCAGATCCTATAGGAAAATGAGGTGGAGCAGACAAGGTGATAGCAGCACCCTGTTGTTGTAACATAAAGGCAACTGTTAAACCGCCTATACCAGCGCCTTTGATAAGAATGTTTTTCAATCGTCTACTGTTTCTTTTATAGAAGGCATGACTTTCATATAGAGATCACCATTTTGTTGATACTTTTCGGCCATAGCAGCCATGCCTTCGTCTCTTGTTTTTTTTATTGCCACTGCATCACGGATATCGTGGGAAATACGCATTGAGCAAAATTTAGGCCCACACATAGAACAAAAATGCGCTAATTTATGAGCTTCTTTAGGCATTGTCTCATCATGAAAGGCGCGGGCTGTATCTGGATCAAGAGAAAGGTTGAATTGATCATGCCATCGAAAATCAAATCGTGCGCGTGAAAGAGTGTTATCGCGCAATTGTGCTCTGGGTAGGCCTTTGGCAAGGTCAGCAGCGTGGGCAGCAATTTTATAAGTGATGACACCAGTTTTGACATCATTTTTGTCTGGTAGACCTAAGTGTTCTTTAGGTGTTACATAACAGAGCATTGCTGTTCCAAACCAACCAATCATGGCCGCACCAATGGCTGATGTGATATGGTCATATCCAGGTGCAATATCAGTTGTAAGGGGGCCTAAAGTATAGAAGGGTGCCTCATTACAGAGAGCTAATTGTTGATCCATATTTTCTTTAATTTTATGCATTGGAACATGACCAGGTCCTTCAATCATGGTCTGTACATTTTTTTCCCATGCAATTTGGGTTAGTTCACCTAAAGTTTTGAGCTCCGCAAATTGAGCTTCATCATTTGCATCAGCAATAGATCCAGGACGCAATCCATCACCTAATGAAAGAGATACATCATATGTGTGTGCAATATCACAAATTTCATCAAAATGCTCATAGAGAAAATTCTCTTTGTGGTGATGCAAGCACCATTTGGCTATAATTGAACCACCTCGCGAAACAATACCTGTTGTGCGATCAATAGTTAGAGGAATGAAAGCTAATTTTAATCCTGCATGAATAGTGAAATAATCGACGCCCTGTTCTGCTTGTTCAATAAGAGTATCGCGAAAGATATCCCATGTTAGGTTTTCAGCAATACCATGTACTTTTTCAAGTGCTTGATAAATTGGAACAGTTCCTATAGGAACTGGAGAGTTTCGAATAATCCACTCACGAATATTATGAATATTACGGCCCGTTGAAAGATCCATAACGGTATCGGCTCCCCAGCGAATAGCCCAAACCATTTTTTCTACTTCTTCTGCCATGGATGAAGTGACTGCTGAATTTCCAATATTAGCATTAATTTTAACACGAAAGTTACGCCCAATAATCATGGGTTCGCATTCTGGATGATTGATATTCTGCGGGATAATGGCTCGCCCGCAGGCAATTTCATTGCGAACAAATTCTGCTGTATAGACTTCCGGTATTGATGCATCAAATGCTTTACTTGATGTCGTGTGCTGTTTGTTTTTTTCTATCAGACCTTCATTTTCACGTATTGCAACATATTCCATTTCTGCAGTGATAATACCTGCCCGTGCATAGGTCATCTGTGTAATGGATTTACCATTTTTTGAACGCAAAATAGGTCGTTTTTTTTCAAAGACTGGTGTCAGGTCTTTACCATGGGTAAAGCCATTATCTTCAGGTTTAACTAATCGAGCAGGGTAAGATTCAGTATCAGCACGCTCAGATAGCCAAGGTATCCTGATTGCAGGCAATCCTTTCGTGATATCAATGATCACATTTTCATCGGTGTAAGGACCTGAAGTGTCATAGACGTTGAAAGGACTCTCGCCGCTGCCATCTGTCAATAAAATTTTACGTAATGGCACGCGCACGTTAGGAAAGAGAAGGCTTTGTTGATAAAATTTGTGCGAAGAAGGAAAAGGGCTACAACTAACTGATGGAGTATGTTTTTGCACAAACTTTCTCTCTATAAATTTGTAATTCAATGGAAAGTTACAAGGTTAATCAGAATATATTTAACTTATTGATTGTACTCAATTTTAAATTGCCCGGTACAATGTCACTTTCATATCAACACATATTCGGAAAATTTAGAAAATTTCTCTTTGAGAAAATTAATGAAATATCTTTAATAATGTTTGTCGTACATACCCCAACCCCGATCAGAATATTCCACTTACACGGCTATCATCAGCTTAAATTCTTATATTGTCAATCACAAAGATGTGTTCTTAACGATTTTGGAATATTTTTTAGAATGAAGATAAAAATTATTATAAATCATGAATTACATATTTAAAAAATTCTCTTACAGGCTTAAAATATGAGAGGAAAGATGTCATATGAACGATGATATCTGATGTAAGAAGGTAAGAGATGGATAATCAACGCTGCATTTATGCGATTCATCATAAGGCTACAAATTAGTTTAAGACGTATAGCTAGCAAGACATGTGTATTGCCAAGCAATATAGGTGAGTATTTTCTAATCTTAGAAGATATACAATACTATCTTATAAATGTAAGTTCCTAAAATATAGAAGAGATTATCTTGACAGTCAGAAGCTGTATTTTCTGATAAATTATGTTGATAGGGTTTGTGAAGTATTTTCACAACCGTTCTAAGTTTATGAGAATATTTTTACAGTGCAAGATTCATTACTGACAAATAAAAATCAGTGATGCAAGTTTGTGAAATATTACTCTAATCATTACATATATTTTCAAATAAAAAAACTGGCAATTTACATTGCCAGTTTTTAAAAGAGAAGCCTTTTCTTAAAGTATTAAAATGAACGCTGAAGGCGTATCATAGTTTGTAGAGCGTTTTTTCCATTCAAAGCATGAGTATAATTTGGGGTAGAGTTTCGCTGTGCACTGTCTTGCTGACCTTTGAAAGTACGGTCATCTTTCCACGCGATATAGCTCACTTCAGGTGTAATAGTGAAACCTGGAACTAATGTGTATACAATATTGGCAGATGCTGAAAAAGTTTTTACAGCGCTGTAAGAAATTTGAGTATTGAGCTTCGCCTCTGGAGTAATTTGGTAGGTTACTCCAGTCCATGCAGCCCATTTTCCACCCCAGCCTGCGTAAATTGTTGTATTTTCTCGTGATAATACATTTTGCTCATCTGCTGTATAGTAATCAACATTAGTTTTATAACCCCCTGTTACCCATACGTTTATGTCATCATTAACTTTAAAATCTAAACGCGTTTTATTAGCCCATTTTTTATAATGGGAATCGTAAACAGTTATCGTTGAAACACCACCCCACCCTTGAACAAATTGTGCACCTAAAAGGATATGTGGAATATAGTCTTTCGTTTGTTTACTTAGAAGGTCATTATCAGCGACAATAGAAACTTGGTCACTTTTATCAATATAATAGTATTTTTTATCAGGGCCTATAGGATCTGAGGCATTGCCCAATTCAGCTCCGATAATAGCAGCAAACCCTGTGTTGCTGGCAAAAGTGTAAGAAACAAAATTGGTGCGTACATTGCCTGCTGGTGCTATAAGATCGTCATTTATGACTTCACCGTAACTGGTCCACGTACTAAAAATTGTATCATCAAGACCTACACTAAAACCACCAAGTCTAATATAGGCAGCATTAAGTCTTCCACCAGCTCCGCTTTTTCCATTTACCCAATCTGAGGTAAGTCTTGCATAAGAACGAAGTGTCCCTAATTCAGTTTCAGAAGCAGCTTGAAAAATAAGAGCTAAACGTGAGCTTACATCGTAAGTTTTTTTATGTTGATCTAAATCGGCATTAGTCTTTGCATCAACATCATGCCCTCCTTTAAAAGAGGCGCGAACATAACCCGATAATTTCATACATGTTTCTGTTCCAGGGATATAAAAATACCCTGCACCATATGCATCGCAAGCACGAAGATATTTTATAGATTTTGGCTTTTCAACAATATCTGGGGCCGCGTGTGCTCCAGAAATTCCTATAAAAGCCACTGTAGAGCATAAAAGCAAGGTTTTAATATTCATAACTGATCTCCCAGCAGTTTATTGTAATAAAGCCATAAGGTTATCTGTTGCGCTTACTAAAACAACAACATGATACCTTCAAATTCCTAAAGAGATAACCAATAATGATCTTTGTGAAATATAAAATATAAAATGATCTTTTTTTATGTTGTTCATGTGCTATTTTAAAACTCTGTTGTAAAAAAACAACATATTTGCTCTTTAAATACTGCAATTTTAATACTAAAAATTAATATTTATCTAATTTGGAAATCCAAAAGGAAAATTTCAGATTTTTTGAAAAAAATAGAAAATATCTTGAACTTTTTGCTAAGACCGTTTATGCGTCACCTTTGGAGAGGTGGCCGAGTGGTCGAAGGCGCTCCCCTGCTAAGGGAGTAGGGCTCAAAAGGCTCTCGAGAGTTCGAATCTCTTCCTCTCCGCCATTTGTCAATAAAGTCAATAACTTAGATTAAGATTAGGGAATTTGAAGCACTTTGATTTTATTGACTTTTTTAGAGCCTATCCCGCACTTTTTTGTAACTTTTTTATTGATTCGATAGCTAACCGTTTTCTCTCAACTGTCTTCAGTATAAAAAGATGACATGCTATCCCCGATCTATCTAAAATGTTTTTTAATTGTAAAACTCTGTAATTCGCACGCTTTCTGCTCCCGTTGCAGCTAATTTTCCTAATTTATGTGCTGATTTTTTAATGTCTGTTTACTTACAGGCTTTACGAAATATATTTGTCAAAGCTTTCTTTGATTAATTTTTGCTACCTTTTACTACAAATAGACGTTTTATTTTTATATCAATCAGGCTAGCTGCAAGTGTAGCGGCTAATTTAGGAAAAATAGAAGGCAAGACATCCGTTTGAAACTGACTCTTTTCTGTTTTTAAATGAATGATATTGTCTGTAACATCTTTTCAACCAATACGAACTGCATCCCGCGTCGCAAACCTGTATAAAGCAGCACATCAATTCATGCGCGTTCATGAATGCTATGGGGTTACTGACGATAATATTTTTATGTTCTCTTTTAAACTACGGAGTAAAACGTAAAATCATCTCCATTGAAGGACTTTGCTGATTTCACATTTTCTGCACTTATTTTATAATGTCAGGGAAGAAGCTTTTTGCACCTCTACATTTTTGCAAAATCTGAACAAAGGCTATTATAAAGCAGTACCAATTGAATTGCAGAAATGAATCAGAGCAGGTGAAAAAAAATTGCAAGGTTTTCACTAATCTCTGTGCAGCAGAAACAGGTCTGTGGGGCAGAGGAGTTTATATTTTTTTAAAATTGTCAAAGAGTCGAAACAAAATAGTCGACATACTCTATTTAAATAAAGCGGAAATTTTGGCTTTTAAAGCAAGAAATTCTAGACTTATCATTGGAGCCTTATCAAGTTTTACAGGGCTTTTTTCAAGAAAAGGTCTGTGGCTTTGTGCAATAGGTTCTAAATATTGACTATAATTTTGGTGGTTTGTATAAGGATTTTTTCATTGCAAAATGCTTCCAGGAAGAGTGCTTATGGTTTTGTTGAAAAAATATCTTGTGATTATTCTAAGAGCTTTATCTGCTTTTTTTGTGGCTTTAGTGAAAGCCTTTTGCGCTAGTAAAAAAGCTGAACAGCATAAGCGAACAAAGCATGAATTAAAGATGGCGGTAACGCGGCTTGAGGTAGAAAATGATATTAATCAGAAAAGTGATGCTGATGTACGTGCTGATCTCTCTCGGTGGTTGCGCGATAAATGAACGTTTTTCCTGTGTTGGTTGGTTACCAATTTATTTAGAGCGCCAAGATTTGGATGTGATCAGCACAAATTTGGCGAGAGACATCTTAAAGCACAATACGCAAGGTGAACGTTTATGTGGTTGGCAACGTGGCAAGAAAACAAGGTAACAAGAATGTAGAGCTCACAGAAATCAGAAAAGATTCTACAAGAGGTGATGAATATTTACAAGGGTGCAAAAATGATGTCTCACTTTATGTAATGGATGGTAATGATTATATTTTTGTTCATTTTTGATTTTGAGAGTTTTGATTAATGCACTTAACACGATTTTCATGCATTTAAAGAAATGGAGCTCTCAAAAACATGAAAGGCTATGCTATCATATTCTTCATTGGATAGCACATCTACCACTACCACACTGATTAAGGAGAGAAGCTCTTGGCAATTGTCCATTGCCTCTTCTATGATCTCCTTCTCCGGTGCAATTTCTCTGGGATATGTAAAAATTCAGAGAAATTTCGTCTCTCCAAGCTATTTGATATGTCACAAGTGAATAAAGTGTTCGCGTGCCCCCGAGTGAGAGTTCAGATATCAATGGATCTACATCTCTTGTTGCAGTAACAGCTCTCCTGAATTCGTCCCAACTTATATTAGCTGCATTTGTAGGGATTATTACGAGCCCTTCCTCTGTCCTTAAAATAGGTTGGACATGACCAACTGTACTTGTACGATCTCTATTAGATCTGATAATTACGACATACCAAAGTGTTCCAGGAGGAAAACGCAACAGCTTGCGAAGTTCACTTCTTATTTCATCTTCTGTTGTTGCAAGATTTGAAGGCCTCCAGTCGTATCTGGGTAACAGTATTAATGCTATTGCACGACTTACTCTACTTGTTCTTGTAAAAACATTTTCGTTTGCACGCCAAGGTACTGTATTATAGGAAATTGTTGCTTCAAGTCTTTCTGTAAGCACAGGAAATCTATTGCGAAATGAGATAAATGGATCCACACCTGGACGCGTATTAAAGAAATATCCTCCAGTTTGACGAGGTCCACTTATATGATCTTCCTGTAATTCAGCAAGCATTTGCATAGTATGCAGCATACAGACTCCGCAAAAGGAAATTTTGGGTGAGGAACCAGGAATATTGCTTCTCGCAATATCCCAGAGTCTTTTCATCCATTGTTCAGTAAGCTGAAAGTCAGAAGGTAAAGACCGTTTTGTTCGTGTTTTAGCGGTAGAAACCTGTGTAGCGTTTTTCTTTTTTCCAGGGGCAGGGCAATAAGTCAGTGTCTCTCCTAAATTCCCATTCACATAACGGTTCCATCTTTCAATATCCCTAGATAAGGTAAAACTCGATAGGGGTGAGTGGGTGGTATCTTTCTCAATATAACTCTTACTCACTGTGTAAGGCACTCCCCAATGAGAACCATAGCGAGCAACTCTTAACACATTGCCTTTATAATCCAAAATGATACCTTCAGTTCCGTTTAACTGAGAAAGATCCCAGTAAGCAGAGTTCTTACTTGAAGGAACAGTATCCGTGCAAGGTTGCCATGTAACCCAATTCCAATCCTCTCCGGCCGATTGTTGTGACACCATACAATAAAAACCCCCAAAGGCGGTGTAATATTGCGCGATATGGCCATTTTCTGGATTGTAATAAA
The DNA here is from genome assembly GCF_000015445.1 of Bartonella bacilliformis KC583. Classification (NCBI taxonomy): domain Bacteria; kingdom Pseudomonadati; phylum Pseudomonadota; class Alphaproteobacteria; order Hyphomicrobiales; family Bartonellaceae; genus Bartonella; species Bartonella bacilliformis. The sequence goes on from NC_008783.1 coordinate 457,760, forward strand.
GAAGAGCTGGAGTTTCAGATTCTATAGATACATTGTTACGAAGATAATAGAAACGAAACGCAGGAGGGTATTGAGTGACATATGCCCATCCTACAAATGTCTTAGAACTGAGATTTCCAGGAGGAGAAATCGTTTGCGTCCATGCCATCATTTCAAAAGTTAAATGATGGTCATAATAGTCTTTCTCGTTCTTTGAAATATAGGCATACCATTTATGGTCTTTAACACGAAATCTTCCATCGGCTGTGTGGAAGCTTCTGTCTTTAATGATCCAGCGTTGATTGGGATTATTGATCACACAGGGTCTTAATAAAAGGTATCCCCAGTCAGCTGTGGATTTTCCTTCAAGACCTGTAACGGAATTAGGGGCGGTCATGCACAGCCAAACACCATCAATATTCCAAGACACTCTTTGAAACAGGTCATGGCGAGCTTTTTTAACGTAAGGAGAATTGCATTTATCGATATAAACGTAGCCGTCCCCTTCTGTAAAGATAGGAGCATAACAGTACTGTTCCCCATTATGGAGCTTAACGCCGATAATCTTATCATTAGGATGGTCCGTAGGGGTTTGCAGGACTTGAGCAGGAATAGGTGCGGAAAAAGAAGTATGAAGAGACAATAAGAGGCTAAACAAGAACAACAACAGCCTCAATTTCATTGTGTGCTTCCTTTACATCGTTTTCGCTATGATATTGATGTGTGCGTTGGAAAATGTGCTTGATCGCCACATTCTGAATAAAGAACAGGGGGGATGGGATTTTGGATAAAACAATAAATTCGTGGTTTATTGATGTTGTGTTTGTGATTTATTTATGGTTGTTTTCTTCATACATGTGCTTGAACATCATGCATTGAGCCTCAGAAACAGAGTGCTTACTGTGTAATTTTAGTAAAATAGTCATAATCTATGCTGGTACTCTTATTGACATCCAGAGTTTTTGATAAATCTCGTGGCTAGTAGAAAGAAGATTAGAAGAATAATACTTAAACTAGCTTAATTTTTTTAGTGAATAGATTATTTCCCTTATATTATGAAAATAAAATAATTTTCGTGTATATGATTGATAACAATACGAAATAATCATATTAACAGTTATATTTTAAAAATAAGCAATGAAGAATCGCTAACAAAAAATGATTGAAGTCTATTCTTTAAACAAAAATGTGTTGCAAGTAAAAATCATCTTATGAAAGAGAAAAGTTTATTAACCTGATATATTAGTATTGAAACAAGTTTTAAAATGTTCTAAAATGATACAAATTTAATTTTAATAGAGGTTATTAATATATTTATTTTGTATTTAATAAGTCTCAAGGGGAGGGTTTATGTATACAATTGATTATAATAAGTATCGTTCTGTAAAAGGTTTTAACAATCGCGTTCGTTTTTTAGTTATGCATTACACTGCAGTTAACTTTGAGAAGTCGATCGCATCTCTTACGGGAGCTGATGTTAGTGCCCATTATCTTGTTCCTGATCCTATGGAGGAAACGTATATCGCATCTGGTTTTAAAGGTGTACATATTTTTAATTTAGTTGATGAAGACAAACGTTCATGGCATGCTGGTGTTAGTTCATGGGCTGGGCGTGCAAACTTAAATGACACTGCTATTGGGATTGAAACAGTCAGTTTAGCTACCGAAAAAGATGGGGTATTTACATTCCCACCTTATAATTTAAATCAAATTGATGCAATTAAAAAACTTTCATTAAATATTCTGCAACGTTATCCAGATATTACGCCAACCAATGTTGTCGGTCATAGTGATATTTCTATTGGAAGAAAAAGTGATCCAGGTGCGGCTTTTCCATGGAAAGAGCTTTATGAAGCCGGTATAGGGGCATGGTATGATGAGGAAGTGAAAAATAAATATTATCATCACTTCCTTAGGGAGATAAAGCTGCCCAGTAAAGAAGAGGTTATTACTCGACTTAAGCGATATGGGTATGATACTTCGGCTGCGGATAGTGATAAGGGCTTCAAGAATTTGATCCGAGCATTTCAGCTTCATTTTCGCCAAAAAAATTACGATGGGGTATTGGATATTGAAACATTAGCAATCCTATATGCGTTGCTAGATAAATATTTTCCAAGATAGGAGTTAATTTCTTTTCATAAAAATGTGAACCACCACGATATTGCATATTGTGGTGGTTTTCCTGTATTTGGTAAAATATTACTAGTCGCGTTTTGCGTAATAGAAAAATATTCTTTTTGATAAAATGAATTGATTTGAAGGAAATTTTTGCACATTTTATAAATATGAGTTGAAAAATCCTCTGTTTTATAAAGATAAATTGCTGTCACCAGTGTGATGCTGTTTGTGGTAACACAAAGGGAATATCTGCCTTTGGCAGTTTAGAAACACTTAGTGGGCAATGATAAACGTCGCGCAAATTTTTTGTTGTTAAAACATGAAAAACGCTTCCTTCACAATAAATTTTTCCTTGCTTAAACAATATTATTTTATCTGCATAATGGGCAGCAAGATTGAGATCATGCAGAATAGCCAAAACACCCCCACCACGATAGGCAAAGTTTTTGGCTATATTCATGACAATAAGCTGATGTTGAACATCAAGGTTGGCAATGGGTTCATCTAATATTAGCCAACGAGGGATTTGATTATAAATGGGGTTCCATATTTGGCAAAGTACACGAGCAAATTGTACTCTGGCTTGTTCACCACCTGATAATTGGTGATAGTATCGATCGCCATAGTCGGCTAGGCCAACTTGTTCTAAAGCTTGTTGAGGAAGATTTTGAAATTCTGTTTTTGTGACACCAGGTTGACTTATAGAAAGACCAAGTCTTACCACTTCATGAACTAAGAATGGAAATGCTAATGCCGTTGATTGTGGTAAAATTGCACGCATCGTTGCCATTTTACAAGCTTTTGTTTGGGTAACGTCGTAACCATTTAATGTTATTTTTCCGCTATAGGAAATTTCTCCACTAAGTGCTTTGATAAAAGTACTTTTCCCGGATCCGTTGGGACCAATTATAACAGTGAGAGCTCCGCTTTTTGCTTGGAGAGTAATATGGTTGATAATGTGTGTTTTTCCTCGTTGAACGCATATATTGGTTGCTTCAATCATGAAAATTTATTCTCCGTTGGTATATAAGGATCCAAAGAAAAAAAGGTGCACCAAAGAGCGCTGTAACGATACCGATTGGTAATTCTGCAGGGGCAACAATAAAGCGCGCAAAGGTATCAGCAAAAATAAGTAATGCTGCTCCTAAAATAGCAGAGCAAGGAATAAGATAGCGATGATCAGGACCAATCAGTAAACGCAAAATATGTGGAACAACAATGCCGATAAAACCAATGCCACCACTGACGGCAACTGCTCCACCACACATAAGTGCAACAAGTAAAATAGCGATATTTTTTATTTTTTGAGTATTGAAACCAATATGGTTAGCAACAGATTCACCAAGAGCAAGAGCATTAAGTGCGCGCGATAAAAAGGGAGAAAAAATAAGGCCAATCCAAACGAAAGGTAAGATCAATCCAACTTTCAGCCATGTTCCACCTACGAGAGAACCAAGATTCCAAAAGGTAATATCACGCAATTGTTGGTCATTTGCGATAAAAATTAAAGTTCCAACAACAGCACCATTTAGAGAGCTAAGAGCAATACCTGCAAGAAGCATCGTTGCAATAGAAGTACAACTATGATGCGTTGCGATTATATAGAGAATGATTGTTGATAATAACCCACCAAGAAAAGCACCTATGATGATTTGATAAGATTCTAAAAAAGGTGCTAATAAAGGAGGAAAAGAAATATTGACAACAATGGCTAAAACAGCGCCAAGACTTGCTCCTGCTGATACGCCTACAATTCCAGGATCTGCAAGAGGGTTACGGAAAAGCCCTTGCATGAGAACACCTGAAACGGCTAAAGCCGCACCAACTAATAATCCTAGGATAATACGGGGTAATCTGATATCAATAAACACAAGATAATCACGGGTTTTACTGCTTACGGAAAAATCTTCTGTAAAAAGTACATGAATGAGATTAATAAAAGAGACATTTGATGCGCCACTTAATAGCCCCAAAAAAATGCTAAAAAAAAGGAACAGCATTAAACTGAATAATGCAATTTTACCTCGATTCACACGTGTTTCTTTTCTGTTTTGTTTTATTTCAGATGCACGAGTCATAGAGATATTATTTGTCATTTTTTATCAGCTTTTGCTGGGTTATCTGTGCTATAAAGCATATCAATGAGTTCTTTTGATGCGTCTGCAGTACGCGGACCAAAACCTAAAAAATACATAGTGTCTACTTGTTTGATAGCATGATTTTGTGCAGCGGGTGTTGCTTTAATTGCTGGCATTGATAAAATTTTATCAATTTTAATTAAATTCTCAGTATGGTTTGTGAGCAAAATAAAGTCAGGATTTGATTTTAATAATTCTTCATTGTTTAAAAGCTTATATCCTCTATAATCAGAGACGGCATTTATAGCCCCTGAAAGTTTTATCATAGCGTCAGCAGCTGTATGTGTTCCAGAGACCATGGCACGCCCATTTTGTATTGAGAAAATGAAAAGAACACGTTTTGGTTTAGTCACTTTTGCCAAAAGTGCATCATTTTCCATAAATTTGTGATTTATTTTTTCAATCAATGCAGCTGCTTGCGTTTCTCGATGAAGAGCTTTCCCAACAAGACGAATTTTTTCTATTATACTTTCACGAGAGAAATTTTCTGGTACAATCAGTATAGGTATTGATGTTTTTTTGAGAATATCAATTGTTGAAGGAGGGCCACTTCCTTCGACGAGTAATATACCTTCTGGGTCAAGTGATAAAAGACCTTCAGGTGAAAGAGCTCGCATGTATCCAAGCTCAGGAAGTGTTAGTGCTTCTTTTGGATATGTGCTTGTGCTGTCGCGGGCAATAAGCTGATTTTGGGCTCCTAATGCATAGATGGTTTCTGTAAGGGCACCACCAATAGAAATAATGTGCGCATTTTTAGGAAAATTGGTTGTGGGGTCAGCGATCACTTTCTTAGTAAGACAGATAAAAGAGCATAGCATGCAAATAAGAAAAAGGCTTGATAGTCTACGCAAAAAAGGTGTGCACATGTCTTACCTTACCTTAGTTAAGTAGCTGCCATTTCTTGGTACTTAGGCAGATTATTCAATAAAAAGCGCCAATCTTCACGTTCTTTTTGGCCTTCTTTTCGTAAGCCAAAAAATTGAATAACCATCTCACCATTTTTATCAAAAACTTCAAGTGAACTGACGTAACCATCTTTAGTGGGTTTGCGAACATGCCATACTTTATCGATTTCTGAGGTAAGTAGATGCATTTGGAAGTTTTGATCGAGAATATTGAGCCAAGGCCCCATTTTTTTAATATTTTTCACTTTTCCAGTGAAAATTTGAATACATCCTTCATTGCCAACAAAACACATAATTGGTAACTCTTGTTGTGCTGCTTCGTTCAGCATGATTTCAACGGATTCTATATTTAATTCATCAACAAATTCATCCCCAGCGTGTTTTACAGCATCATGTCTACTTATTTTAAATTCAGAAAGAATAGCATGAAGCTGATGAACATCAGTCATTTTTTGCCAACGATTACGAAATTTTTCAACATCCAGCTCTGTTATGTCATTTTGGATTGGCGTAGGAGCAGGAAGAACATCAAGGGTGGGGGATTGGTCTGTATGGAGCAATTTTTCAACAAGTAAACTCCATTCCTCCATATTTGTTGCATCTTTGCAATATGATTTGAAAATAGCGATACCGTGTTGATCAAAAAATTGTAGGCTTTTCCTAGGGTTCCCGGAAATAACCATTTCATATTCAAAACAAAATTTCCATTTTTTGGGGAAAATACGCAAGTCAATCTCACCAAGCGTTAGAAGAACATGTTCACCTTGAACAATTTTTTCAAAGCACCCTGTTATTTCATGAACAGCATTGTCATTACGTGTTAACGCCATGACTATTCCAATTTTAGGAACATGTTCAAGAAAAGTAGTAACATCAGCTTGTAATCTTTTTGCTTTTCCGACTGTGCAATAAGCAGCAACTAGCTCTGCTTCAGATATACCAATTGAAGTGGCAAAATCACGATTACGCACCTCTTTTTTTTCTTCACGCAGGCGAATAATCATTTCAGCTGTATAAGACATAGGCTTTCCTTAATATTATTATTAATATCAATTTTTAATTTTAAAACGATAAGCTGAACCATTTTAAATAATGGCTCAGCCTATCACCAATCAAGCCCTTTTACTGCCAATAACAGAACAACTGAAAATTAGTAAATTAGAATTATTTAAAGCTTTTATTTTAATTTTAAATTCAAAGAAAACGAAAATTAAAATGCAATAATTTATCCTTATAATTTTTTATTTGACTGAAAGTTTAATAGAAGTGGCTAAAATTTTTGTACGAATGACACCTTAAAGCTCCGGCCAGGCTGGCTAAAATAATCTTTAGGAAGAGGGGACTCACCTCTAGGAGAAACAGAAGGAAGATCACTTGCATTCCAATATTTTGTATTGAAAATATTATAAACACCAGCTCTTATAGTAAGACCGTCTTTACCAAAAGGTTTCCACCAACTCAGCACATCGACAAGGCTATAACCTGGAACTTCTCTATAGCTAGATTTTTTTGCTACCTTATCGTTTTTGGCTGCTAAAGTAAGCACAAAATCTAATCCCCAGAATTCTTTTGCATATCCTAGCCCAAAAATTGTTTTCAAAGCCGGAATGGAACTAAGATATTCTTTTTTATCAAGATCTTTTCCGTGAGCATAAGAAAGAGAAAAATCGCTATGGAGACCATTATCAAGATTCCAATGCGCTTTTGTTTCAACACCGAAGATACGTACATGTGCACGGTTTACATAATGTTCACGCGAAAGTCTAAATTCTCTTGATGGTCCTTTATCGACAAGATCAATAAAGTTTTTATAGTCGTTAATAAAGGCACCAAAAGAGCCCCCAAAATTCATATTTCCATATTTTACACCGAGATCATATCCATTACTGGTCTCAGGCTTTAAATCAGGATTCCCAGCTCTATAGTAAAAGGAAGGATTGATATAATTAAGATAAAGCTCTGAAACGCTTGGTGCACGGAAAGCTTGCGCCCATTGAGCATAAAGTGCTACCTGATTATGAATATCCCACTCTAAACGCAATTTAGGAGAAAAATGTGAGCTACTGCTTTTTGAAGGTAATTTTTGAGAAATAGGCACTTTTCCATAAGAAGCAGTCTCTTGAGGGTTATGTGTATACCAATCATAGCGGATGCCAGGCGTAATGCGAACGTGATAACGATAAAAATCGATTTCATTTTCAAAAGCCAAACCAAAACCACGGCTATTCGTATCAGGTGCATCTGACTGGTTTGTGTGCAAGAAAGCACATCCACGCGCATTCTCTGGCAGATGGCAATTATCTTTACCGGATGCATATTGATGAAATTTAGATTCAAAAATATTAATTGCAAGCTGCAATGTATTAGTTGTCGTGCCGATATCAACTTTTTTAATACTATTTGTGTTTAAACCATAAGTAGTATTACGTATTTGATTATCTCTTAGATAGTTTCCTTTTGGCGATACAACTCTGTTCCCACTCAAGATATGATTATTTAATTGATTTTGCCAATAAATTTGCCCATGAAAAGCATCGAGAAGAGTATCTTGACTACCTTCATAATCGTAAGAAAGAGAGAAACGCTCACGACTTTTTTTATTTTCCTCATGAACAGACTCAGGAAAATATATTGCAGGTGCATTCATCACATGAGTGTCTTTATTATAATGAAAACGTTCTGCTGTAAAACTTAATCTATGATTGTGATCGAAGTATTGATGAACCTTAAAGAGAAGATTATTTTGATCAAAATCAGCAGGGTTTGCAAGTGTACGCTTTGTTCCGTAGTCACCTATGCTGCCCATATTTTTGCGTTCATGACCTCCTACAAGAGATCCTTGGAAAAGCACAAAAGTTTGATTGGCACGTACTGCATAGGCTTGATCCACCTGCCAACTGTTATCAACAGAATTATAACTACCTTTTGTAAGACTTCCCCAATTTTTTTCCTCTGTGAGGAGATCTTCAGGATTAAGAGTACGCAAAGCAATAATACCACCGAGTGCACCAGAGCCATAAATACTGGAGTCTGATCCTTGAATAAGATCAAATGTGGAAAGTGTATTGAAATCAAATGTTGAATTGCCGCCTTTAACACTGCGTGCTTCATCATTAAGCCATGGAAGAGGGATACCGTCTATTGTTGTTAGAACACGATTGGCATCTAAACCACGAACGATAAAACTATCATTACTTGAATTGTAACTTATGGATGAATTAAGACGGTTGACGTCATGAACATCACTTACTTGTTTTTGTTCAATGTTTTGGGCTGTTTGGCGGTCAGTTAAAATTGTTACTGTGCTTGAAGGATCTAAATCTTGTTTCCCTTCAATCACAATTGATTTAAGATCAGTTACACTACCCTCATCATTATTTTGTGCAAAAACAAATGAAGGTGCCCAAATCGATAACGCGCTTAAAGCGACACAACTTTTATAGATATTTTTCCACTTTATTTGCATAATACATCACTAGTCCCTATTTAATACATCACTAGTCCCTATTTAAAGTGCTTCCTCTAATTTAAGAAATTTCATACACATTAAAATATTTAACTTACTGATCATAAACCTTAATTAGCTAAACAGTGATGAGGTTAATATACAATCACAATAATACCATATTGAACATGATAAAAATCGTCAAGAAAAAAGTTGTAATTTGAAAATAGCCTGTTTTAATAAAATTAAGCACAAAATTGAGTTCAAAATGGCGGTGGATAGAATTTATGAATGATGCAATTACTGAGCGGTTATCAACTCTTTGGGTTGGTGCGTTTATCGTTGCTCTTTCCTTACATGTAGCATTAGGGGTGCAATTCTATTTTCAAAATGTTGGTGCACATAATTATATTGTTTCACCGCCAATTATGTTGGCCTTTGAACAAGAAATTATACATCCTGATCTTAGTATTGATACGGATTTGGAAGTGTTGCAGGATGATTTTGTAAAATTAGATCACGACATGTTAGAGCCAGTGTTACATGAGACCCAACCAGAAGAATTTTCTCCTTTAGAAGAGACTCTCTCTTCAGAAAAATTTCAATCTACAGAAGAGTTGCAATCTATCACAGAAAAAAATGATTTTATGGTGCCAAAACCTTTAAAAAAATCTTCTCCTTTGGAAAGGGAGCAGGAAAATATTATTCAAAAATCGTCATCAGTTTTGAAGGCTAAAATAAGGAAAAGTGATGAAAAAACAATAGATTCGTTCACTTCTAGTAAGTAAAACAATGCAGAGGCACTTGATGATGCTTTATCAAAAAAGTGGTTAGCAGAGGTACAAGCACAATTAGAAAGACAAAAAAAATATATTATGAGGCAGCGTATTCGTCGTGTAAAAGGGGTTGTACGGTTAGAATTTAAAGTGCATGAGCAGGGGAATATTTTTGCTAGCCGCATTGCACTTTCTTCTGGTGATCAAGAACTTGATCGATTAGCTATGGCAGCACTTCGACGTGTTGTTGTTCCTCCTCCTCCGCTTTCAAAAATGAACGAGACTATTAGAGTGTTTTTGATATTTAATTAATTTTGTATATTTATTCAAATAGCGTCTTTTTTACAAAGCAAATTTGGCTGACATTATTATTGATTATTTCATGAATAAATTGGTTCCCATATGGGGGATGGTAAAGTTGCTTTTCACATTGTTTTTATAATTTTTATGGTACTATGGTTTATGAATGAGAATATGAAAAAGCCTGTTTAAATAAAGAGTTAAGTTTATTATTGTTGATGGCCAGACATAAGATCAGTTTTAATATCTGTTATTCCAGTAAGTCGAGCTTTGTAAACTCCATAATTTTCCATGACACGCATCACATAATTACGTGTTTCTGCGTAAGGGATGCGCTCTATCCAATCAATAACTTTATCAAGAGTTTGTTCTCTAGGATCACCATAACGCTCTATCCATTCATTTGCTCGGCGTGGACCCGCATTATAACTGATAAGAGCCAATATATAGGATCCATTAAAACGTTCTAATTGCTCATTTAGAAAATGGGCACTTAATGTTGCATTATAACCAGCATCACTGCTCAACTTTTGCGGTGACCATATAATTGAATGCTTTTTTGCAAGTTCTTTTGCTGTTTTGGGAAGCAATTGTAATATGCCTTGGGCGCCTGCTATTGATAGAGCTATTGGATTAAATTCACTTTCTTGGCGCGCAATGGCATAGACGAGAGCTTTTTTTGTTGCAGAAATATTAGCGGATGCAGGAATAGCACCAAGGGGGTGAGAAAGCGCACCGACATTTTTACCTTGAACAACAGCAGTTTTACCGATTTTGAGACTGGTGTGGTAGTCCCCTTTTTTTTCTGCCATAACAGCCAAAAGGGCTAATTCACCAGGGCTTTCTATTTGTTGGCCGAGTTCTTTATAAAGTATTTTGGCAAGATGATCATAGCCAACTTCTTCAAGCTGTTGAATCACTTGAACAATTTTTCGAGTATTAAAGTTTTGCCGATCAGTTGGTGTTGGTTTAGGAAAGAGTATTGTGAGTTTTGTTTGGTTAAGTCGTGAATTTGCTAATTGACCATAATAAGTTGTACTAAAATGAGCAGCACGACGAAAATAATGTAGAGCATTTTGATGTTCACCTAAAATTTCTTTTGCTCGTCCCATCCAATAATAACCGCGGGATGTTGAGACAGGACCTGAAGAAATTTGAGGAATACGTCTAAAATGATTCATTGCCAATTGAGGATTATGAAGAAATCGTAATGCATACCATCCTGCATGAAATTCAGCATCGATTGCCCATATAGGGGTTACACCAATGTGGGTTGCAACGAGTTGATAGGCAATTTGATATTGGTTTAAATCAAGCATTTCACGGGAAATAGCACGTCGCTCTATCCACCATGCATCAGGGTTGACAAGGCTTGCTTTATCTCGTGGTGCTTTCATCATGAGTGTTGCTGCAGCGCTGTATTGTCCAGTTCGTCGAAGATGGCGAATTTGCGCAAATTGTAAGAGAGGATCTTTTTTCCATGATGGGTCAACAGCTTGTAATTTTTGTGCAGCTTGAGGATCATTTTTTTCAACTGCAGCAACGGCTTTAAAAAGAGATTGGGCCTTGGCTAATGTTGCAATACGTTCAGCTGAGCTAATGCGTTGAACATAAAGCATGGTCCGCATACGTTTCAGATGATCAATAGGCTTTAAAGCAGCATGCGCTTTTTTAAGGATAAGTTCCTCTTCTTCTGCATTAAGTTTCGTTTTATGCCACCACGGTGCAATAATTTGTCGTGCATGGGTGATTTGTCCAGTTGTAATAAGTGCTTCAGTAAATGCAGCCATACCTTGTGCTGTAATAGGAAGACGATTAGAAAATTTCTGAATGATTTTTTGCGCTGAATTGGTTTCGTTGACAAAAGCATGTTCAGCATTGCGCTGTATGAGAGCTATGCCTGGCCATTCTTTTAATTCATTAAGTGCATTGAATAATTCAGAACTTGGTATATCTTTTTGGTTTGATGTGCCGATTGCCCAAGTTAAAATATAGCGGTTAAGACTATTTTTTGCCATCATGTTACGAAGAGCTATGGCTTGTGTGATATTGTTTTTTGAAAGAGAATCTAAACCTAATTTAAGTTGATCTATAGCAATGATATCGTTGATATTTAGGTGAGGGATTATTATATGGTGGGGTGGTACAGGTGGGTTCTTGGATTGTTGTGTCATGACAGAAGAGTGGGGGCGAGCCAAGGGGATTGGTATTTTCTGGGGTGAAAAGGTTATTTGCGCAAATGCATTTGAGGGTAAAATTATTGCTATCAACACCGGTGTAATAACAGTGCGTGTAAAAGATTTGATAGACAATGAACGCATTAAGAACAAACCTTAATCTTGCTTTTTAAAATACTTTACAAAGTAATTTCTAAAACAGAAGCATAAAGGACCTATTAACGTATAATATGATGTTTTATATTCGGAATTGAAAAAAGCTACATGCTAGTAAAGTATGTGTGAAATTTATCTTGTTTCAACGGAGCAGCAAGATTATGCTCTGCTGTTAGTAAATTAAAAAAGCGATTGTTAAATATAAGGGAGTTTATCATGCTCAAGGGAGCACTGACTGCACTTATTACACCCTTTAATGAAAATGGTTCTGTAGATGAAGAAACATTTTGCAACTTTATTGAATGGCAGATTACACAGGGTATTGACGGTTTGATTCCTGCTGGAACAACAGGAGAGTCGCCAACTTTAAGTCATGAAGAACATAAGAAAGTTATAGAATTATGTGTTGAGAAAGTTGCTAAACGTGTTCCTGTTGTTGCGGGAGCCGGGTCAAATAGTACAGATGAGGCTGTAGAACTTGCGCAACATGCAAAAAAGGCAGGTGCAGATGCGGTTTTGGTTGTCACACCTTATTATAATAAACCTAATCAAGAAGGGATTTATTCTCATTTTGCTACCATTGCGAAGGCTGTTTCTATTCCAATAGTAATTTATAATATTCCTGGGCGTTCTGTTGTCGATATGGCAGTGGAAACCATGAAAGATCTTTGTCAGAATTTTAAAAATATTATTGGTGTCAAGGATTCAACAGGAAATATTGAGCGAGTGAGTGAACAACGGGAAAAGTGTGGTAAAGATTTTGTACAACTCTCTGGGGATGATCAGACAGCTTTAGGTTTTAATGCACACGGGGGTGTAGGGTGTGTCTCTGTTGCGTCCAATGTAGCTCCAAAATTGTGTGCAGAGCTTTATGCTGCTTGTCGCAGTGGTGATTATAAAACAGCGTTGGAACTAAATGACCGTCTGATGCCTTTAAATCGTAGTATATTTATTGAACCAAGTCCTTCAGGTATTAAATATGCCGTTGCAAAATTGGGGTTTTGTCGTGATACTGTACGTTTGCCGCTTGTTCCATTAAAGGATACAACAAAGGAAATTATTGATGCAGCGCTGCAACATGCTGGTCTTATTAAAGAATAAAATGATATTGCAGTAATCATGAGAAAAAAAAAGAATGTGCTAATACGAAAAATTATTGCTGAGAATCGTAAAGCTCGTTTTAATTTTGAACTGCTCGAGCATCTTGAAGCTGGTATTGTATTAAATGGAACGGAGGTTAAATCTTTGCGTTCCAATCATGCTAATATTGCTGAAAGTTATGCTAGCTTTGAAAATGAAGAATTGTGGTTGGTTAATGCCCATATTCCTGAATACACGCAGGCTAATCGTTTTAATCATGAGCCGCGTCGTTTGCGTAAATTATTAGTTTCAAAACGTGAAATAGGGCGTTTTTTTAATGCAGTTTCTCGTGAAGGAATGACGATTGTTCCGCTTAAACTTTATTTTAATGAACGAGGATGCGTTAAATTAGAGATTGCTTTGGCACGTGGTAAAAAGATCCACGATAAACGCGAAACAGAGAAAAAACGCGATTGGGGACGTGAAAAGGCAAGACTTTTAAGACGATATGGGTAATGGTGCAAACTCTGCGTCCTTTTTTTAAGAAATCTCAACATTGATCTAAATATGTTTTTGCTTTTTGAAAGACTTGATGGAACATAGCATCTGTCAAACGACCAGTATTTGTATTGTATCGTGAACAATGGTAGCTTGAGAAGATGCGTAATTTACCGATATTGTTAATTTTTCCATGACCAAAAGGATGTGCTGAGGCGTTTGCGTTGAGAGCACGTATGGTTGAAAGATGGGCAATGCTTCCAAGGGTAATGACGGCTTTAAGCTTAGGGAGATTTTTTAAGAGAGGTGCAAAAAAATATCGGCAAGTATTGATCTCAATACTAGAAGGTTTATTCTGCGGCGGGACACAACGGACAGAGTTAACGATTGCTGCATCAATGAGTTTGAGACTATCATCAGGTCTTTCTTCAAAAACACCTTGAGCAAAACCGAATTTTTTTAAAGTAGAATAAAGCAGTTGTCCAGCATAATCACCAGTAAAAGGGCGTCCAGTTCGATTGGCTCCGCGCAATCCAGGAGCAAGACCTACAATGAGAAGGCGTGTTGTTGCAGGGCCTTTATAAGGGAAAAATGGACTTACAGGTGCATTATGCCAAAGAGGCTCCTTTATACGCCAGTCGGTGATAAAGTCGTGTAAACGAGGACATAAGTTACAATTTTTCGGTGGTTCTGGACAAAATTGTGCCAATCTATCATTATGGTTGCCGGGGTCAATCACTTTATAAAAGCCTTTTTGAATTATTGTATTATGAATAAATTTTACCTTTGTATACAAAGAATGCAATTAAATCTGTTTTACAACATAATTTAACACAAATCTGTTTCTCAACAGAGCGATATTATCCTCGCACTTTATGCGATAAAAAAGAATGTTAAATGAGAAGATGTCAAAAAGGGCTTAAAGCTCTTAAAAATTCGTATGACTAATTTAAGCGACATATAATTTATTGTTGTTTCCAAGGGAGGATGAAAACCTAAATTGTTGATATAAAATTTCCTCGCATAATAGGAATTTTTTAGAAAAGGCTTGTTTTGTTTTTCTTGTTTTTTCTTTAATTATTATATATATTTACGTATTATTCGTTAAGCATTTAAATTTTTTAGAAAGGGGCATAAATGGCCCGCGTAACAGTAGAAGATTGCATTGATAAAGTTGATAACCGTTTTGAATTGGTACTTTTGGCGGGGCATCGGGCACGTCAAATTTCGCAGGGTGCACAGATCACTGTTAGTCGTGATAATGATAAGAATCCGGTTGTTGCTTTGCGTGAAATAGCAGATGAAACTTTATCACCTGCTGATTTGAAAGAGGATCTCATTCATTCACTGCAGAAACATGTGGAGGTTGATGAACCAGAAGCGGTGACAGAGTTTATTTCCCATTCAAGTGAGACTGAAAGTGTTTTAGATACTTCAAGGGAAGAAGAAAATTGCTCATTTGACTATATGTCAGAAGAAGATCTTTTGGCGGGTATTGAAGGGTTGGTTGTACCAGAGAAAAGCGACGATTATTAATTAGTCCTCTTCATTGGGTAATTTTTGCACGCTATCATGCGGTTTCCTTTTTCTTATTTTTGTCATTTATTATTATTGGCTGGGCGTAATAATATTTGGGGTGTTGTAAGATTGGGGGGATATTAATATGATGCATCAGTGTGAGCTTGTTGAACGTGTGCGGCGTTACAAGCGGGATGTCAATGAAGCTTTATTGAATAAAGCTTATGCTTATGCAATGCAGAAGCATGCTCATCAGAGGCGTGCTTCAGGGGATCCTTATTTTTCTCATCCTGTAGAAGTTGCTGCTATCTTGACAGATATGCGTTTGGATGAAGCAACGATTGCTGTTGCCCTGTTACATGATACGATTGAAGATACGAGCGCTACGAGGGAAGAGATTGATCAGCTCTTTGGAGCTGAAATTGGTAAGTTGGTTGAAGGACTTACGAAGCTTAATAAGCTTGATTTTGTATCAAAAAAGGCAGTGCAAGCAGAAAATCTGCGTAAGCTTCTTATTGCTATCTCTGATGATTTTCGTGTTTTTTTAGTTAAACTTGCGGATCGTCTCCATAACATGCGCACTCTTGGTGTTATGTGTGATGATAAGCGTAGATGGATCGCTGAAGAAACGATGGATATTTATGCACCTCTTGCTGGCCGTATGGGGATGCAGGATATGCGCGAAGAATTAGAAAATCTTGCTTTTTTTTATTTAAATCCAGAAAGTTACCGTGCTATTGTTGAGAAGCTTTCTGAATTATCTCGGCGTAATTGTGATGTGCTTTCTACAATCGAAAACGAATTAACGAAGCTTTTTTCTGAGTATGGTATTACAGCTGATGTTAAAAGTCGTCAAAAAAAGCCTTATTCCGTTTTTCGTAAAATGGAGAGTAGAGCACTATGTTTCGAACAATTGTCTGATATTTTTGGATTTCGTGTAATTGTTAAGACTGTTCATGATTGTTATGGTGCTCTCGGTATTATCCATACCACATGGCCAATGATTCCTGGTCGTTTTAAGGATTATATTTCTATACCAAAACAAAATGATTATCGCTCAATTCATACGACAATTGTTGGTCCTTCAAGGCAACGTGTTGAGCTACAAATTAGAACTGGTGTTATGGATGAAATTGCTGAATATGGTGTTGCAGCACATTCCATTTATAAAGATCATGGTTCTAGTTATTCAGTTTCGAAATTATCAAGTGAAACAAAAGCCTATGCATGGTTATGCCAAACGATTCAATCTTTGTCAGATGGGGATAATCCAGAAGAATTTTTAGAACATACAAAGCTTGAACTTTTCCAAGATCAGGTTTTCTGTTTTACACCGAAAGGGCAATTAATTGCTTTGCCACAAGGTGCTATACCTATTGATTTTGCTTATGCTGTCCACACTGATATTGGTAATTCCTGTGTGGGAGTGAAAATCAATGGCCGTATCATGCCATTGATGACCAAATTGAAAAATGGTGATGAGGTTGATATTATATGTTCACAAGCTCAAATTCCACCAGCAGTGTGGGAATTTCTTGTTGTAACAGGGAAAGCGCGTTCAGCAATTCGCCGCGCAACACGCGCAGCAGTTCGTAAGCAATATTCTGGTCTGGGTTATCGTATTCTTGAACATGCGTTTGGATGCGTAGAAAAACAATTTTCAAAAGACATGCTTCAACAAGTTGTGCTACATTTGGCGCGTAGAGATGTAGAAGATATATTAGAGGCTGTTGGGAGCGGTGAATTAACATCTGTTGATGTAATTAAAGCTGTTTATCCTGATTATCAGAATTATCGTTTAATGCAGAAGTCATATCTTAACTTTGGAGAAGAAGGTCGACTGAATGTTGAAAATAGTCAAAGTGTGATCTCTACGATACCTGAAAACGAACAAGATAAAACTTCAGAAGAAGGATATCAGCGTAAAGCGTTACCTATTCGAGGAACACGTAGAGATATTCCCATGCTGTTTTCTCCTGAGGGTGCTGTACCAGGAGATCGAATTGTTGGCATTATGAAACCGGGTGCAGGTATTGTTATTTACCCTATTCAATCTTCGGCTTTGATAGCTTATGATGATAAACCGGAACGTTGGATTGATATACGCTGGGATATTGATGGCGAAATGAATGAACGTTTTCCTGCGTTGATCAATATTTTAGCTGCTAATAATCCTGGCTCTTTGGCGGAAGTTACTCAGGTTATTTTTGCCAATGATGCCAATATCAAAAATTTATCTTTGATCCATACAGCGCCAGATTTCACAGAAATTGTGATTGATTTGGAAGTTTGGGATTTAAAATACTTGAATCGTATTCTTTCTCAGTTAAAAGGGTTAAATTCGGTTAATGTAGCGCGTCGAGTTTATGGATAAATAAAAGATTTTTTGATGAATACACAAGATGTGATTAATATTTTTAAACAGGCAGATGCTATTCTAGAAGGACATTTTATTTTAACATCAGGTCGCCATAGTGCTACTTTTTTGCAGAAGGCAAAGGTATTTATGCATGCTGATCTAACGGAAAAGCTATGTCGAGGTTTAGCTCAAGAAATTAAAAGACATGTTGAAGGAAAAATTGACTATGTGGTTGGACCAGCGATTGGTGGCCTTATTCCCTCTTACGAGACATCACGTCATCTTGGTGTTCCTTCTATTTGGGTAGAGCGTGAGAATGGTGTATTTCGGTTGCGGCGTTTCGAAGTTGAAAAAGGTGCTCGGGTTGTTATTGTTGAAGATATTGTCACAACTGGTCTTTCTATTCGTGAAACAATTGAGGCTCTTGTTGCAGTAGAAGCAGATGTAGTAGCGAGTGCATGTATCATTGATCGTTCTGGTGGTAAAGTTGATGTCGGTGTCCCATTGATTGCGTTGGCTGAATATGAGATAGTATCTTATACTCGTGATACACTACCTCATGAACTCTCTAAAATTCCAGCAGTTAAGCCAGGAAGCAGGGATATTTGATTGTCTTTTTATAATTTTGTTTTTGTATAGAATTTTGATTAGATTAACGTAAATAATTAGGAATTATCTCATTTGGGGGATATGTAAAACTGTATGCTTTTTCGTCATCAAAAACCAATAAATTTGAGAGAGCGTATTCGGCTTTTAGTTTGGCCGCGTCGTTCATTTGCTCGTTCGTTTCATTACATATGTAAACGTATTTTACGTATATCAGCGACTCCGCATAAGGTAGCGTTAGGGTTTGCTATTGGAATTTTTTCAGCGTGTTCGCCTTTTTTCGGTTTACATATCATTTTAGCAGTATTTTTTTCTTGGATTTTACGTGGAAACTTTACTGCAGCGATTATTGGAACTATTTTTTCCAATCCAGTTACATTTTTTCCCATCATCGTGGTTGATTATAAGGTAGGTTACCTATTTTTGTCGTTTTTTGAGCATGTAGATAAAATATCTCTTGTGCAAATTCGTACGATGTTTGATGGTTTGACATTTTCACAAATATGGTTAGTTTTCTGGGAGACATGGGATTTGGTGATGATACCAATGATTTTAGGCGGTGTTTTTTTAGGGTCTATTCTTGGTGGTTTGTTTTATATAGGTGTTTACAGTGGAACGGTTCGTTTTCAAAAAAAGAGATACCGAAAGATAATGGAAAAGGTGAATTTACACCAAGAAAATCAAAAAAGTGTTTCATGATCATTGGTCTTGGTAATGATATGATAGACATAAGACGAATTGAAAAAATATTAATTCGTCATAGTAGTCGTTTTATTCAACGCATTTTTACAGATATTGAACAAAATAAATCTGAAAATTTTCCAAAACGTTCTTATGCTTATGCTAAGAGATTTGCTGCTAAAGAGGCTTGCGCTAAAGCTTTAGGAACAGGAATTGCTTATGGTGTTAATTGGAGAGATATAGGGATAGTTAATTCACCATCTGGAAAACCAACTATAAAGCTAACAAATCATGCACAAATACAGTTAGAAAAGTTATTACCGTCTAATCATGATGCTTTTATTCATCTTAGTATGACAGATGATTTTCCTTGGGCACAGGCATTTGTGATTATAGAAGCACTTCCACGTGGATAAATATTGTGAGAGATTTGTGTTTCTGTTATTTGAAAATATATATATTTGCAACGGGAGGTAGCCGGTAATGAGCCAAAAAGAAACAACGAAAAATAAAAAGGAAAAAGGTGGACTCCTTGAGTTCATTTCTGTTTTTGTTCAGGCTTTTATTTGGGCTATGCTTATCCGCACGTTTTTGTTCCAACCTTTTACTATTCCTTCTGGTTCGATGCGTCCTACTTTATTGGTAGGAGATTATTTGTTTGTTTCCAAATATGCATATGGATATTCTCGTTTCTCTTTTCCTTTATCTCTTCCTATTTTTTCAGGGCGTATTTGGGCATCTCAGCCTGAACGCGGAGATGTTTTGGTTTTTCGTTTACCTAGTGATCCGAGTATTGACTATATTAAACGTGTTGTTGGATTACCGGGTGATCGTATTCAGGTTCGTCAAGGTGTTCTTTACATTAATGATCAAGCTATTTCGCGCCAATTTATGGGGCAAGTTGATGATCCAGATATAACGGCAATCAATAATCCTGTTGATGTTTATCGCGAGAAAATGTCTAACGGTGTAAGTTACGATACTCTTAGCTTTGGGTATTTTTCACAAGTGGATGATACAAAAGTTTTTGAAGTTCCTTCAGGGCATTATTTTGTAATGGGTGATAATCGTCATAATTCAGATGATAGTCGTTTAAATGTAGGCTATGTTCCTGAGGAAAATCTTATAGGTCGAGCAAATTTAATTTTTTTCTCTGTCAGCAATAATTCACGTGCTTGGCAGTTTTGGCGTTGGCCATTTGATGTGCGCTGGGCTCGTTTGTTTTCTTCTGTTAACACTATCCATGATTTCCCGCTTAATAAGTAGGAATATAGGGATGAAGCATCAGACCATTGATCAACTTAAAAAGCTAACTGGGCATAGCTTTAAAAATGAAGATCTATTAAAAAAAGCATTGACACATTCCAGTGTTCAACGTTCAGAACAGGGTAATTATGAGCGGTTAGAATTTTTGGGTGACCGTGTTCTTGGACTCTTGGTTGCAGAGATGTTGTATCAGTTTTTTCCACAGGCCAGTGAAGGTGAATTATCAGTGCGTTTGAACGGTTTAGTGAATGCACAAACATGTGCTGATATAGCAAGAGAAATAGGTTTGCCTGATATGGTCCATGTTGGTTGTGAGATGAAAAACTTAGAAGGGCGCCGGTTAGCTAATATGCATGCGGATGTTGTTGAAGCTTTAATTGCGGTGATTTATCTTGATGGAGGATTGAAAAGTGTTCGCCCCTTCATTCAGAGATATTGGCAAGATCGAGCAAAGAAAATTGATGCTAGCCGACGTGATGCTAAAACAGAATTGCAGGAATGGGCTCATACACAAAATGGTGTACAGCCGCAATATCGGGTTATTAAGCGCTGTGGGCTGGATCATGATCCTGTTTTTGTGGTAGAAGTGAGTGTTCCTGGTTTTGTATCTGAGGTTGGCGAAGGTGGTTCCAAAAGACATGCTGAGAGAGCTGCAGCTGAAAAAATTTTGCGACGTGAAGGTATGTGGGGATCAATAGAGAAAGATGATCATGGATGAAATCACCAAAACACGTTTTGGTTTTGTTTCTCTTGTGGGGGTGCCTAATGCTGGTAAATCGACATTGGTTAATCAGCTAGTTGGAACAAAGGTTTCAATTGTAACCCATAAGGTGCAAACAACACGAGCTTTAGTGCGTGGTATTGTTATTCATGAGAAGACGCAAATTGTGTTAGTTGATACACCGGGTATTTTTCGTCCCCGTAAGCGATTAGAGCGAGCTATGGTCTCTGCTGCCTGGAGTGGAATTAGAGATGCTGATGCTCTTTTGGTTTTGATTGACGTTCAAAATGGTCTTTCAGATGAAGTGAATGCAATGTTGGATAATTTAGCAAATATCAAACAGGATAAAATTCTTGTTCTGAATAAAATTGATACCGTTGCTAAATCATCTCTTTTGGCGTTAACTGCAAAAATTAATGAACGAGTGAATTTTTTGCGCACATTTATGATTTCGGCTTTAAATGGTTCTGGTTGTAAGGATTTGCTTGATTATTTAAGTACAATGATGCAGCCGGGACCATGGTGTTATCCAGAGGATCAAATTTCAGATATGCCTATGCGTCAACTGGCTGCTGAGATTACACGCGAAAAGCTTTTTTTTCGTCTCCATGAAGAGCTCCCCTATGCTTCAACGGTTGAAACAGAAAATTGGGAAGAGCGTCCAGACGGTTCAGTTAAAATTAATCAAGTCATTTATGTAGAGCGTGAGAGCCAAAAAAAAATTCTTTTAGGGACAAAAGGTCATACAATTAAAGCAATTGGTCAGGCGGCCCGTAAGGAATTGACAGAAATTCTGGAACAGAGGGTTTCTCTTTTTTTGTTTGTGAAAGTGCGTGACAATTGGGATACTGATCCAGAACGCTATCGCGCAATGGTGCTAGATTTTTCAAAGTAAAAATGAAATGGAAAGAGCAAGCTATTATTCTTGGTGCACGCCAATATGGTGAAACAAGCGTTATTCTTGAAGTTGTAACACGTCAACATGGCCGTTATATGGGAGTCGTAAAAGGGGGGCGTTCTCGTAGAATGGCTGCTCTTCTTCAACCTGGCAATTTTGTTGAGGCTGAGTGGTGGGCTCGTTTAGATGAACATTTGGGACTTTTTAAGCTTGAAGCTCTTGATTTATGCGCTTCACGATTGATGTTTTTACCAGAAGCACTCTATGGTTTGCAGTTGATGGCCTCTCATTTTCGGTTGCTCCCTGAGCGTGATCCTCATCCTATTTTGTATGATATTCTGCATCTTTTTATGCAGAATTTTGATGAGCAGTTTGTAAATGCTGAGTTGCTCGTAC
The DNA here is from genome assembly GCF_000015445.1 of Bartonella bacilliformis KC583. NCBI lineage: Bacteria > Pseudomonadati > Pseudomonadota > Alphaproteobacteria > Hyphomicrobiales > Bartonellaceae > Bartonella > Bartonella bacilliformis. Next base: position 479,780 of record NC_008783.1, read on the forward strand.
GTTTTGAGATGCGTCTCCTTGAAGAACTTGGCTTTGGCCTTGATTTGTCTCATTGTGCTGTAACAGGTCGTCAAGAAAAACTTTATTATGTGTCTCCGAAATCAGGACGTGCTGTATGTGAGGAAGTAGGACTTCCTTGGAAAAATAAGCTTTTACTTTTACCGAAATTTCTTATAGAGAGAACGAACCGTCCTGTTGATTTTGATGACATAAGAAATGGGTTCACTCTAACAGATTTTTTTTTAACACGCCATGTTTGGGAACCACGGGGTATAAAACAACCATCCGTTCGTGCGATTTTGATACAATTATTTGAGCGAAGATTTCATACGAAAGCGTAAATTGAGTGATTTTGTGAAAATGGATCAAATGTGAATATGCGCGTTTTGAAAACAATTGCTGAAGTACGCCAGCATCTTACAGAAGAACGGCGTTTGGGATTATCGATTGGCTTTGTGCCGACTATGGGTGCGTTGCATCATGGCCATCTTGCTTTAGTCCAGAAAGCAAGAGAGATGTGTGATCGAGTATTGGTTTCTATTTTTGTTAATCCGAAACAATTTGGTTCTCACGAGGATTTTGAAGTCTATCCGAGAGATCTTTTAAGTGATTGTACTTTGCTGAATAAAGAAGCGGTTGAATATGTTTTTGCACCTTCTGTAGAAGAAATGTGGCCGCTGGGAAATGATACAATCGTTGAGGTGGAAGGATTATCACGTATTTTAATGGGGGAACTACGTCCAGGGCATTTTTGCGGTGTAACGAGTGTTGTTGCTAAACTTTTTAATATTGTTCAACCGGATAAAGTTTTTTTTGGAGAAAAGGATTTTCAACAGCTTCTGATTATTCGTCGCATGGTTAAAGATTTAGCTTTTCCTATTGAAGTTATTGGTGTTCCGATTTTACGTGATTCAGATGGTGTTGCTAGTTCTTCACGTAATCAGCTGTTAACACCAGAAGATCGCAAAGCTGCAAAAATTATCCCTGAAAGTGGTAAAGCTGCTGAAAAGCTTTATCGCCAAGGTGAACGATCCGTTGATAAATTGTGCAAAGCTGTTCGTGATATTTTACAACAAGAGCTGCGTGCTATTGTTGAATCAGTAGATTTACGGAATATGGAAACTTTGTCTGCTATAAAGGGGACGCTAGATGCGCCTGCAGTTTTGTTGCTAACCGTTCGTTTTGGTGACGTTAGGCTTATTGATCAATATATATTACAATAAAGGGCAGAACAATGAGTGTACATAAAAGTATAAAGCGTATCACTGCTTCTGAAATACAAGCGAAAAAGAAACAAGAACCGATTGTTTCTCTAACGGCTTATCAGGCTTATAGTGCACGGATTGCTGATCCACATTGCGACTTTCTTTTGGTTGGTGATAGTGTGGGTATGATTGTGCATGGGTTTGATACGACGCTTCCTGTTGATGTGGATATGATGATTTTGCATGGGAAAGCGGTTATGCGTGGGTCTCAGCGGGCGCTTGTTGTGGTTGATATGCCTTTTGGTTCTTATGAAAAAAGTCCAGAACAAGCTTTTTCCAACGCGTCACGTATTCTTGCAGATACAGGATGTGGTGCTGTCAAGCTTGAAGGTGGCATTCATATGGCAAAAACAATTGATTTTTTATGCAAACGTGGCATTCCGGTTATGAGCCATATTGGTCTTACACCGCAGGCAGTAAATCATTTTGGCGGTTTTAAAACACAAGGGCGTGATAAAAGCGATTGGGAAAAAATTGAAGCTGATGCAGCAGCAATTGAAGATGCTGGTGCTTTTGCAGTCGTGGTGGAAGCGGTAGTGGAGCCTTTAGCAGTAAAGCTCACAGAAAAGCTCTCTATTCCCACTATTGGGATTGGTGCATCTAATCAGTGTGATGGGCAAATTCTAGTGATGGAAGATATGTTGGGTTATGGTGCTTGGGCGCCTAAATTCGTGCGTCGTTATGGTACTCTTGAACAAGCAATGGATACAGCAATCAGAAATTATGCAGAAGACGTTAAATCACGCGCTTTTCCATCAGATTCAGAAATTTATAAGCTTAAATAAAAAAGTGAAAAAGCTATAATGATGTTCATTTCTGAATTTCCTTATAGTCAATCTTTTCAATATATTTCTTTCATCAATGTGTTAATCACATGATGAGTTTTAATGTAGTTGATGCAATTGCTGTATGATCATTGGCTTAACGAGCTATAAAGTGCAGATTTGAATCTCATGAGAAGTGATAAAGTGGTGTTTTGTTAAAATTTATAGATACCTGTCGCTAAAGTTATAGATACCCACAAAATTATAAATCATCATGAAAGAGAAGTTTTTACCTTTATCCAAGGGAAAAGATCATAAGATCGGGGCACTGCACGGATAATTTTTTCAAGTTACAACAGAAAATAAATGACCAGAGAATATTTATTGGGATCTTTGAATTTCAATGTTATTGAAGCGGGTTAAAAACGCATTTTCAATCTGTTGTGTAGAACATAGTTGTAAATTGAGTTCACTAGGTAAAATATCATGAGGGTGGCCAAAATAGCGAAGAGTTTCTTCTTTACTAAAGCCAGCAAAAGTGGTGGCTTCATAAAAAGCAGCAATATGGTCAGCTTGTTTGATCTTTTTGATAGCTTTTGGGGTAGGGACATTGGTAAAGAAAATCGTATATGAACGGCATTTTGTACATGTTTTTCAACAATTTTATATTGTTTTCCTATAACTGCTTTAAAAGGTGAAATTATGTCACCGATGACGTATTCTGCTGCATCATGGAGAAGAGAAAGGAGGCATTCGTTAGATTGGATTGAGGAAAGAGTTCCTGAAATATTTCTTCTACTAAGAGTGAATGTTGTGCGACAGAATAAGCGTATTCACCTTGCGTTTGACCGTTCCAACGTGCAACGCGGGCAAGACCATGAGCAATATCTTTGATTTCAATATCAAAAGGAGAAGGGTTCAATAAATCAGTCTCCGACCAGAAAGCATTCTTTGCCAAGCGCGCGCTTCTCCATTTGATGATAATTCAACTTTAGCCATTGATTAATCCACGGTGCTTTCAGGGAAGGTAAAATTCATATTTTCAGCAATGCTTATTGTTACAGGAAGATTGTTTACTGTAAACTGACTATCTTTATCCATAGCATCTTTTACATGATCAATACGCATTAACGCTAAAGCTTCATTAGCGATACATGTTCCTAATTTACCTAGTGTTTTATTACTTGCTTCAATGGTAGATCCTGGTGTTAAATAGTGTTGACCTGTAACTATCAAAAAGCGACGACGAGCTATTTTGCGATGATGCATTCGTGAAACAACTTCCTGTCCTACATAGCAGCCTTTATTGAATGATAGTCCACCGATTTGGTCATAATTAATATCATGAGGAAACACTGTTCCTATTTCGTAATCTTGACCGCTTTCTGTAATTGCATAACGGATACGCATTCGGTGCCAATTGTCATTATCTTTTGGAGCTAAAAAGGGTGTTTCACCGTATGTTCGAATGATTTTTTCATTTTCTGGAAATCGCTTATCAATAAAACTTAAGGTAAATTTTGAAGTATTTATTTCATTTTCTAAAAAAATTGTTGTAATGGTTTGTAATGGTTGTGTAACCTCTATTTTTTTGTGTAGTTTATAAAGAAGAAGGCGCTTTTGAAAAGTATCGGCTAAAGACTCTGCAATGTCAATCATATAGCCCTGATCTATTTTTCCAATGAGAAAATCAGCGATAACCTTTCCTTGTGGGGATAGAAGTGCACCAGGAAAAAGTTCTTGTGGACCAATTTTTGTCACATCTGTGGTAATGAGCATTTGTAAAAAATGAGTTGCTTCTTCACCTATTACGTTAATAATTTTTCTGTTTTTTAAGCTTATAGCATTTTGTTTTTCGATCATGGTTCTTGCCTTTCTGCTCAGATTTACATAATCGGTAAAGAGATAACACTCAAAGGTATGTTTATGTCTAAAACATTCGATACAATTTTTAAAGGCTCAACGCTTGTTAATCATGATGGGAGCGGTAAGCGCGATATTGCTGTAACAAATGGTCGTATTGCTGAAATTGGTGATCTTACATGTGCGTCTGCTGGTGAGGTTATCGATTGTACAGGGCTTCATATTGTGCCTGGTATTATTGATAGTCAGGTTCATTTCCGTGAACCAGGTAATGAGCATAAAGAAGATTTAGAAAGTGGTTCTCGTTCAGCGGTTTTAGGGGGGGTTACAGCTGTATTTGAAATGCCTAATACGAACCCAATGACGACCTCAGAAGAGGCGTTGGCTGATAAGGTTAAACGCGGCTTCCATCGGATGCATTGTGATTTTGCATTTTGGATTGGAGGCACACGTGAAAATGCACATGAAATGGCTGAGTTAGAGAGACTTCCTGGTGCTGCTGGAATTAAAGTGTTTATGGGGTCTTCTACGGGTAATCTGTTGGTAGATGATGATGAAGGTGTACGTCGTATTTTGCAAAATACACGTCGTCGTACAGCTTTTCATTCTGAAGATGAAGAGCGTCTCAATGAACGTAAAATGTTACGTGTTGAGGGAGATGTGTCATCACATTCAGTGTGGCGTGATGAAGTTGCTGCTTTAAAATGTACACAGCGTTTGGTCAAAATTGCCCGTGAGACAGGGGCTCGCATTCATGTATTACACATTTCTACAGCAGAAGAGATTGATTTTTTAAAAAATCATAAAGATATCGCAACACTTGAGGTAACCCAGCATCATTTAACTTTGACAGCTAATGATTATAAACAGTTTGGCGCATTAATCCAGATGAATCCACCTATTCGTGAAAGCCGCCACAGAGAGGGCCTTTGGTATGGTGTTCAGCAAGGTATTATTGATGTTTTAGGCTCTGATCATGCTCCCCACACACTTGAAGAAAAACAAAAGCCTTATCCCTCTTCGCCTTCAGGTATGACAGGTGTACAAACGACAGTAGCAATCATGTTGACTCATGTGAATACAGGAAAGATGTCCCTTGAACGTTTTGTTGATCTCACGTCCCATGGCCCTCATCGCGTTTTTGGTATAAGTCGTAAAGGGCGTATTGCTGTTGGATATGATGCTGATTTGACGGTTATTGATCTTAAACGGGAAGAGATGATTACGAATGCAATGATTGGTTCACGTGCGGGATGGACACCCTATAATGGTAACAAAGTTAAAGGTTGGCCAGTAGGGACCATTATTCGTGGTATGCGAGTTATGTGGGAAGGTGAAATTGTTATGCCTTCACAAGGTGAGCCTGTGAAATTTATAGAAGCCCTATGAGCTTACAGAAGCATTGTGAACATAAATATGGTGTATTATCTCAGAATTTTAGGCGCTATTGAATGATTATGTAGTTGCAAAAGGCATCCATAATGACCTTTTATGTTCAAAGATAGATAGTGTTGATATGTTGCCAGATATTTTGCAAAATTCTTATTTTTGACAGATAAAATGCTGTGTTGATTAATATAAAAAACAACAAACAGCTTGATTTGTTTTATTTTATTTTTGTACGCATAGTGTGCTTGTTCACTATCGTTTATTGATATCTTTTATCTTATATGTGTAAATTGGTTTGATGTTGAAAATAAAAAATCCAACAAGGCAGTATTTTTTCAAAAAAGTGTGAATAGCTTGGTAGTGTGAGTGAGCTTTACCTAAAAGTACAGCAAGCAGTATTGCTAACGGAGTGTGATTATGGGAAATTTGCGATTTTATAACACGCTGACACGTAAAAAAGAAGATTTTATACCGATAGATTCTTCTAAGGTCCGTCTTTATGTTTGTGGCCCAACGGTTTATGATTATGCTCATATCGGTAATGCACGTCCTGTAATTGTTTTTGATATTTTATTTCGTTTATTACGTCATGTTTATGGTAAGGATCACGTTATATATGCTCGTAATGTCACGGACGTAGATGATAAAATTAATGCGCGAGCTATTCGTGAGTATCCAAAGTTAACGCTTAATGATGCTATTCACCAGCTAACTGAACGTACATATGACCAATTTCAACAAGATACAGAGGCGCTTGGTTGTTTATTGCCGACCTATCAGCCACGTGCAACCGATCATTTGGAAGAAATGCGATCTTTGATTGAGAGGCTTCTTGAAAAAGGTCACGCCTATATAGCAGAAAATCATGTATTATTTTCTGTCAATAGTATAAAAAATAATCCTCTTTACGGTGTATTTGCAAAACGATCGTTGAATGAAATGAAAGCAGGTGCGCGCGTTGATGTTGCTCCTTATAAAAGGGATGACATGGATTTTGTTTTATGGAAACCCTCTACGCAACAAGAGCCAGGTTGGAAATCACCAGCAGGCATTTCTGTTTTAGGTCGTCCAGGTTGGCATATAGAATGTTCAGCCATGTCGATGGCAAAGTTGTTAACGCCTTATGGTGGTGGTTTAGCATGTGATGATTTGAGCGTGAATGTTTTTGACATTCATGGTGGTGGAATTGATTTGATTTTTCCTCATCATGAAAATGAAATTGCACAAAGTTGTTCAGTTTTTGGAACTGAGCGAATGGCTAATTTTTGGATGCATAACGGCTTTTTGCAGGTTGAAGGCAGAAAAATGTCTAAAAGCTTTGGCAATTTCATCACTATTCGTTCTATATTAGAGAGCAATTTTGTTGAATTCAGTAATGCTATGACTGATGATCTGAAACAGAGTTGGGCTGGTTTGTCTGCACGTTTTTCAATGTTGCAAACGCATTATCGTGAACCATTAAATTGGACAGCTCAGCGTTTAGCGCAATCTAGTAGTGAGTTATATCGTTGGTATGAATTGCTTCGTTGTGAAAGAAGTTGTTTGGATAACGGTGGAGTGATTGATGCTTCTCTAATAAGCACATTGAGTGATGATCTTAATACTCCAAATTCATTTACTCTTTTACGTAAATTTTACAAAGAAGAGAATGCTGTAGCTCTTGTACAGGGGATGGATCTTTTTGGGCTATTGCGACAAGAGTGGGTTAGAGAAATAGAATGTCCACTTTTTGTTAAAGGGATAGATTTGGATTCAAAATTTATTGACCAGCGCATTGCTGAAAGGCTGCTTTTTATTCAAAATAAAGAATGGGCAGCTGCTGATGAAATTCGTAATGAGCTTGCGAAAAAGGGGATTGCTTTAAAAGATGAAAAGGATTCACAGACTGGTGAGCGTATAACCACATGGGAAGTGAAATGATTATAATTTTCGCAATTTAAGCTGCCTTCGTAAAAGAAGAGAAAATGAATAGTGATTTTCTGCATTAAAAAGAAGAAAGCAATAAATCTGCAATTTTAATACAAAATAGTGAAATTCTTGAAGAAGGCTTAAAGAAATTACTCAATCAACAACTTAGTTTAATTCACAATTGAAAAAATATTTAAAATCTAAGAGTATATTTGCAGTAGAATGGTATGAAAATATAGTAAAAATTATAAATTCTGCAGCGAATTATTTTTGTTCTTTTCATGAAAACGATTTAATTCTAAATATTTTAGAAGTATAAGATTTATAAGAAGCCAAGGGGAAAATAACATTGGTCTGTAAAGGGGGAAGTTTAGCAATAATTCTCACATACATAGTAAATAATAGAGAAATAAAGGCTTTATGAAACAGAATAAAAAGGTAAAGACAGTATCAGCAGATTCAGGCCAGACTTTACGCACACTTTATAATTTGTGGCCTTATATGTGGCCATCAGGTCGATCTGATTTAAAGATGCGTGTTGTATGGGCAGTATTATATCTTATTTTAGCGAAATTTGTTCTCATATCTGTGCCATATTTTTTAAAATATGCTACGGATGCATTCGACACAAGTTTTGAACCACCTGTATGGCTTTCATCCACCTGGTTGATCCCTATAATGCTTGTTTTAGCGTATAATATTGCGCGTATTGTTCAGGCTGGATTAAATCAATTACGTGATTCTCTTTTTGCTACTGTAGGTCAACATGCTATTCGTCGATTAGCCTATAAAACCTTTGTCCATATTCATGAGTTATCTTTACGCTTCCATTTGGAACGGCGGACTGGCGGGCTTTTTCGAGTTATTGAGCGTGGTACGAAAGGAATTGAAGCTATTGTTCGGTTTTCAATTTTAAATACAGTGCCAACCATTTTGGAATTTGCTCTAACAGCGCTCGTATTTTACATAAGTTATGGGTGGAATTATTTTCTCGTAGTTTTGGCAACAGTTGGTTTGTATACGTGGTTTACAATCAAGGCAAGTAATTGGCGTATTGGTATTAGGCACGAAATGAATGAAGCTGATACAGAAGCGAATACGCGTGCAGTTGATTCTCTCTTGAATTTTGAAACAGTTAAATATTTTTGTAATGAAACTTTAGAAGCGCGTCGATTTGATGCTTCCATGGCAGGTTATGAAAAAGCTGCAATAAAGATTTGGACATCATTGAGCTGGCTGAACTTTGGTCAAGCTTTTATTTTGGGCATTGGCATGACTGTTCTTATGTTGATGTCAGCGTATGAAATTTTTTACGCAACGCAAACGATAGGAGATTTTATTTTTATCAATGCACTTTTAATACAGCTTTCTATTCCATTGAATTTTATTGGTTCGATTTATCGTGAGATTCGGCAGGGTTTAGCTGATATTGAGGCTATGTTCGATCTTTTGGATGTTCAACAAGAAATCGTTGATAAACCAGATGCTAAGCCGTTGGTCGTGCGTGATGGAACCATTCGGTTTCATCAGGTGAAATTTTCGTATGATTCTTGTCGCCCAATTCTCAAAGATATTGATTTTGAAGTTCCTGGAGGGAAGACAGTTGCAATTGTTGGGCCATCAGGTTCTGGTAAATCAACAATTTCTCGATTACTTTTTCGTTTTTATGACATTGAATCAGGGGCGATAACGATTGATGGGCAAGATATCCGTGATGTGACTCAAGAAAGTTTGCGTGAAGTCATCGGTATAGTGCCACAAGATACAGTTCTATTTAATGATACTGTTGCATATAATATTCGTTATGGGCGTCCAAGTGCTACAGATGAAGAGATGTGCAAAGCTGCTGAGATGGCTCAGATATCAAAATTTATTGAAATGTTGCCAGAAGGCTTCCAATCTATAGTAGGGGAGCGCGGTCTTAAATTATCAGGTGGTGAAAAACAACGTGTAGCTATTGCGCGAACACTTTTAAAAGCACCTCCGCTTCTCATTTTAGATGAAGCAACTTCAGCTCTTGATACAACAACAGAACAAGATATTCAGCAGGCATTGGATATTGTAAGCCGCGGTCGTACGACCTTAATTATCGCTCATCGTCTTTCCACCGTGATTGGGGCTGATGAAATTTTGGTGCTTAAAGATGGCTGTATCGTTGAGAAGGGAACACATACTGATCTCTTAGCTAAGAAAGGTTTATATGCGTCGATGTGGAATAAGCAGCTTGAAGCTTCACGGGCTGAAGAGAAATTGCGTAAAATGCGTGAAGAAGATGAGATGGGCGTTGTTAATCCTAAAAAATAAGCTATATGAGATTATGCTTGGAGTTATATGAAGCGATTAAATAGATATACGAAAAGCAAAAAAATAAAAAAAATTATTGGTTGTTAGATCATCTACAAATAGGGAATTATCATGAGTGTTTTTCGATCTATCCGTGATGGTGTTGTTCCAATTCATAAGGAAGGCTACCCTTTCATTGTAGCGTTTTTTGTTGCCTCACTCATTCTTGGTTGGATATGGGACCCATTATTTTGGTTTGGCCTTGTTCTGACAGTATGGTGTATATATTTCTTCCGTGATCCAGAGCGTGTAACGCCTATGAATGCAGATTGGGTTGTTTCCCCTGCTGATGGGCGTATTTCATTCGTCGGGTTATGTGTTCCACCTGAAGAATTGGATTTAGGAAAAAATGAAATGATGCGTGTTTCTGTATTCATGGATGTTTTTTCATGTCATATCAACCGTGCTCCTGTGAGTGGTACAATAGAGTCTATTGTTTATAGCCCGGGTAAATTTGTTAATGCTGATCTTGATAAGGCCAGTGAATTTAACGAGCGTAATGGAGTTGTGATTGATAGTAAACATGGAAAAATCGGCGTAGTACAGATAGCCGGACTGGTTGCTCGTCGAATCATTTGTTGGTCAAAAGAAGACGATTCTGTTGCCGCTGGACAGCGTTTTGGGATGATCCGTTTTGGATCTCGTCTTGATGTTTATATGCCAGCTGAAATAAAATTACGTGTTGCAGTTGGCCAGACGTCAATTGCTGGAGAAACAGTTTTAGGTTCTTTTGATAGTGACATTACTACGACTGATTTTAGGCTTAATTAGAGTAAGTCATGAAAAATTCTTTGCCATTTTCTTCATTTGATCCTGAAGGACAACGTGATGATATTGCTCATCGGCGGCGTTTACCTATGCCGATGCGCTATGTTATTCCTAATATTATCACTATTTTGGCGATTTGTGCAGGGATGAGTGGTATTCGTTTGGCTTTTGAGAATCGTTATGAGTCAGCTATTTTTATGATACTTTTAGCAGCGGTTTTAGATGGGGCGGACGGCCGCATTGCTCGTTTGATGGATGGGAGCTCATCTTTTGGGGCGCATATGGATTCTCTTGCCGATGTCGTGAATTTTGGTGTTACGCCTGCTCTTGTAGTTTATTCTTTTATCCTTACTCAGGCTCATCAAGTAGGTTGGGTTGCTGCTCTTGTATATTGTGTTGCTTGTTGTTTGCGCTTAGCTCGTTTCAATGTAATGCTAGACAATACTGATATTCCAGGATGGCAGAAAGATTATTTTGTTGGTGTACCAGCACCAGCAGGGGCATTATTGCTTTTATTACCTGTTTATTTAGGAGCCCTTGGTTTAGTACCAAGTTGGAGTTGGTCTTTATTTTTCAGTCTTTATACTGTGGTTATTGCTTTTTTATTAGTAAGCCGCTTGCCAGTGTGGAATGCGAAAACAGTTGGTCAGAAATTGAGGCGCGATATTGTAATACCGTGCATGTTGGTTATGGTTATTTATGTTGGTTTTCTTGCAACTTACACATGGTATACTTTACTAATAACAGCTGTTGGCTATATGATTTTTCTACCTTATAGTGCTTTTTGTTATAGTAAACGGGCTGCTTTAGAAGAAAAAGAGATAAACATTACAGTTGACCAAGATTCATAAAATTTTATATTTGCTTTTTAGAAAAAAATAGTAGAGTGTGGAGTGCCAGTGCCCTGGTACAATTTTACGTGCGGAGCAATTATCAATCAGGCACACAATAATTCATGAATCGATTTTTACGAACATCAAAAAGCTTACCTGTTTCTTTTAAATCGGGTAAGGAGAGATGAGCTATTTTCTTAGCAACTTCTTGTGGAGAAGGTAAAGTTTGAGGATCTTCATCAGGGAAAGCTTGCGCGCGCATTTTTGTGCGTGTTGCACCTGGGTTAACACAGTTGACTTTGATATGCGTTTGTTTGAGTTCTTCTGCCCAACAGCGAGCAATAATTTCCAAACCAGCTTTAGAAGCTGCATAAGGTCCCCAAGAAGCGCGTGCAGAATGAGCAACGCTTGATGATAACAGGATAGCTCGCCCAGCATCAGATTGACGTAATAAGGGTTCAACAGTTTTCATTAAGCGCCATGAGCTGATAAGATTTACTTGAATAACCTCTTCAAATACCACATTTTCAACATGAGAAATTGATGACAATGTCCCGAGGATGCTAGCATTTACAACCATAATATCAAGTTTTTTCCAACGTTCAGCAATTAAAATACTTAAATCATCAATAGCTTCTAAATTTTGTAAATTCAGTGGTACTAACGTTGCAGAAGAACCTATGTTTTGGATTTTTTTCTCAAGTTCGGTTAAGCTATTGAGTGTGCGAGCAATAGCAATAATGTGTGCACCACGTGCTGCTAATTCTATAGCTAAATGATAACCAATTCCTCTAGAAGCACCTGTGATTAATGCAACACGTCCTGAAAGGTTAAAATCAGATTTCTCCATGATTAATTTCTTGTTTTCAGGACGGATAATTTATGCACTTTTTCAGTATTTTTTTGATCCGTGAGATGTGTAGGATAATCACCAGTGAAATAATGATCAGTGAATTGCGGGTTAGAGTTGTTTCGTTTTTTCCCTGTAACGGCAAGATATATGCCATCAATTGAGAGAAATTCTAATGAATCCGCTCCGATAAAATTACACATAGATTTTAAATCTGGATATTGGTTAGCCAAAAGGTTTTCAATTTTAGGTGTATCAATACCATAAAAATCAGGATAAAAAATCATAGGGCTAGAAATGCGCATATGGACTTCTTTTGCACCTGCATCACGCAGCATTTGCACAATTTTGACGGATGTTGTTCCCCGTACGATAGAGTCATCGATCAAAATGACGCGTTTTCCTCTGATAACAGAGCGATTTGCAGAATGCTTTAATTTCACACCAAAAGCACGAATTTGTTGAGTAGGTTCGATAAATGTACGGCCGACATAATGATTACGAATAATGCCAAGTTCAAAGGGAATTCCGATTTCTTGTGCATAACCAATTGCCGCAGGCGTTCCTCCATCAGGAACGGGAATGACAACATCGGCATCACATGGCGCTTCTTGTGCCAAACGAATACCCATATTTTTACGAACTGTATAAACGCTACGTCCTCCAACGATTGAATCAGGACGAGCAAAATAGACATATTCAAAAATGCATAATTTTTCAGGTTTTTCTATTTCTGGTTCAATAACTGTTATCGTGATTTCACCATTTTTTTGTATTTCGCATATGATGATTTCACCGTTTTTAACGTCGCGAATATATTTTGCTCCAATGATATCAAGAGCACAGGTTTCTGAACAAAAGATTGGTTTCCCATCAAGTTCACCCATTACAAGTGGGCGAATTCCTACTGGATCACGCGCGGCAATTAGCTTAGTGCGTGTTAATGCTAACATAGCATATCCACCCTCCACTTGCCGAATGGCATCTACAAAACGATCAGATGATGACTCATGTCGTGAGCGTGCGATAAGGTGGAGAAAGACTTCTGAATCTGATGTTGATTGACAGATTGCTCCAGAAGAAATTAATTCGTGACGTAATGTAAGGCCATTGGTTAGGTTTCCATTGTGTGCAATCGCAATACCTCCAGCGTTCAATTCAGCAAACAGGGGTTGGACATTACGTAATGCTGTTTCCCCTGTTGTTGAATAGCGGGTGTGTCCAATAGCACGATCTCCTGATAGACGTGCAAGTGTTGCAGGATTTGTGTAGTGATCACCAACAAGACCCAGATGTTTTTCTTGGTAAAACACTTGGTTGTGATAAGAAACAATTCCAGCAGCTTCTTGTCCACGATGTTGCAGTGCGTGTAGCCCAAGAGCCGTTAATGTTGCCGCATCTTCGTGTCCGAGGATACCAAATACTCCACACTCTTCATGAAGGGTATCATCATTAAGGGAAAATTCTTGGCAAGAGACATTGATTTTTGTCATTATATTCCTTCAGGAATGATGTTAAGAACGACGGATATTATATACACCATATATTTTGAGTTATTTCTTTTATAAAGAAATAACTTTTCAATTTGATAGAGGTGAATTTTCAATATCTGTAATTACATCATCTTTCTTAAAGAATGTTTCTATTTTTTCTAGAGCATAGCTGAGATTTTTGGGTAATACATCCCAAATTTCTAGGCCAAGTGAATCCAAGATAGGCTTTGTTTTTGCATTTTTCAACCAGTTTGCTTGTTGTTCGGGTTTGATAAGTGTATTAACAAGCATCATGCTGATAACCACGATTAATAAACCGCGAAGTGCTCCAAAGATAAAACCAATAGTGCGGTCAAGCATACCAATTTGACTATCAATAATAAGATCAGCAATCTTCATTGTAACGATAGATATAATGCTGAGAACAATAACGAAAATGATGACTAATGTAACAATTAGTGCAATCATTTTATTCGAAAGATATTGTTCAACGAAGGGCAATGCAGGCTTAAATAAAAAAAGTGTGATAACAGTTGCTACTATCCAAGAAATTAAAGACAAAAGTTCACGCGAAAAACCTCGGAGCATAGCTAAAAAAGAGGAAAATAGGATAACTATTATAACAATGCCATCAAGGATAGTTATGGCCATTTATTCGCTCCTTGTATATTAAATTTATATTCTACATCAAAAAATTATATTTATTTTAATCGGTATAAAAATGCGCTCTTGGTTATGTCAGTTTCTATCATATATCAAGGTTCTTTTGCATTTTATAGTGTTTTATTACGTGTATGATGTAGGTTGTTTTGTTAGTAACAATTCATTCAAAAAAAATCAGAAAATATTATTTAATTAACAGATTAGTGATTTTATCTTAATTTTTATAGAAGATTAAGTAGCTCTTTTTAAAGCTAAGTTTTTCTTCTTTTTTAATATGTTGTTTTAAATGCGTAATGGTGCATATTGTTCTTGAGAGGTTGATTTCACCAAAATATACATATCAGATTTTTGTTCTAATTTGAGCAATATATCAACAAGCAGCATACTAATGAGTATGATTAATGCACCACGAACTGCTCCAAAAATAAAGCCAACGGTGCGGTCAATTATACCAATTCGACTGTTAATGATAAAATTGGCGATCTTCATTGTGATGATAGATATAATGCTCAAAACAATAATAAAAATTATGATTAGTAAGGCAATTAGTGCAATTAATGTAATCATTGCATGCGAGATATATTGGTTAGTGAAAGGCAATATAGGCTTACACAAAAAAAGCGTAATGAAAGCGGCTACTATCCAAGAAGTTAAAGACAACACTTCACGTGAGAAACCTCGGAGCATTGCTAAAAGAGAAGAACACAAAATAATTACTATGGCAACGCCATCAAGGATGGTCATGTCCATTTTTTTGCTCCTTGTATATTAAATTTATATTCTACATCAAAAAGTTATATCTGTTTTAATCGGTATAAAAATGCGCTCTTAGTTATGTCAGTTTCTATCATATATCAAAGGTTCTTTTGCATTTTATAGCGTTTCGTTTCGTGTATGATGTAGGTTATTTTTTATTGGCAACAATAATGGCAACTAATTCAGAAAGGTCAGAAAATGTTCTTTGTTGAAAGATTGGTGATTTCATTTCAATTGTTGCGGAAGGTTGAATAGAACCTTGAAAGCCAAGTTTTTCTGCTTCTTTGATGCGTTGTACTGAATGAGAAACAGTGCGAATTGTTCCTGAAAGACTGATTTCACCAAAATATACATAATGAGCAGGGAGAGGAATGTTTGCAAGAGAGGACACCAAAGCAGCCGCAACAGCTAAATCAGCTGCGGGTTCTGATATTTTGTAGCCACCTGCAACATTAAGATAGACATCATGTTGCCCAAAGCGAACACCACAATGAGATTCTAAAACAGCTAAAATCATCGAAAGACGACCTCCATCCCATCCTACAACAGTGCGTCGTGGTGTTCCAAGAGAAGAGGGAGCAACAAGTGCTTGAATTTCTACTAATATAGGGCGTGTTCCTTCCATTCCTGCAAAAACAGCAGCTCCTGGTGCTTTTTCATTCCGTTCCCCTAAAAAAAGTTCAGATGGATTGGTAACTTCCTGTAATCCTTTATCGGACATTTCAAAAACGCCAATTTCATTAGTTGGCCCGAAACGATTTTTTACGGTTCTTAAGATTCGATAATGATGGCTGCCTTCACCCTCAAAATAGAGAACACCATCCACCATGTGTTCTACAACGCGGGGGCCTGCGATTTGTCCATCTTTAGTAACGTGACCAACGAGAATAACGGCAGCGCCTGTTTTTTTTGCAAAACGAATTATTTCTTGAGCACTGATGCGCACTTGCGTTACAGTTCCAGGAGCTGATTCAGTCGCATCTGACCATAGGGTTTGAATTGAATCAATAATGACCATATCAAGTTTTTTATGCTCATTTAAGGTTGCAAGAATATCCTCAACATTAGTTTCTGCAGCAAGTTGGACTGCTGTATCTGCAGCACCAAGCCTTTGTGCGCGTAAGCGGATTTGTTCAACAGCTTCTTCACCTGAAACATAAATAACGTGATGTCCTTTTTGCGATAATGCAGCTGCTGTTTGTGTAAGCAGTGTTGATTTGCCAATACCTGGATCGCCGCCGACAAGTAATGCAGATCCACGAACAAAACCACCACCGGTAACACGATCAAGTTCAGCAATTCCAGAATGAATGCGTGGAGCATCTTTAATATCTCCAGAAAGGGAAGTGAGTGCTATGACACGCCCTTTACGAACATTTTTCATAGGGCCACTGCCAATGCCGCTATTCATATCTTCTTCAATAAGAGAATTCCATTCTCCGCAAGAAGTGCATTTTCCAGCCCAGCGTGAATAAATAGTGCCACAATTTTGGCAGATAAATTTAATACGATTGCGTGCCATGTGAGATGATTTTTAACCAAATTGTTCTGGAAGATAATCGTTATCTGCCAGATCGCTAAAACGTGTGTATTCTGATTGAAAGGCAAGCCGAACTGTTCCTGTTGGCCCATGGCGTTGTTTTGCAACAATAATGTCTGCTTTCTCAAAAACTGCATCCATATCAGTTTGCCATTTCAAATGTTCAGGGCTACCCGCTTTAGGTTCTTCGTTTTTGAGGTAATATTCTTCACGATACACAAAAAGAACAATATCCGCATCTTGTTCAATTGAACCAGATTCGCGTAAATCTGATAATTGTGGGCGTTTATCTGTTCGGTTTTCAACTTGGCGCGAAAGCTGTGAAAGGGCGATAATCGGCACATTCAATTCTTTCGCTAAAGCTTTTAGTCCTGTAGTAATTTCTGTAATTTCTTGAACACGATTTTCTGATGAACGTTTCGAATTGCTTGTCATTAACTGTATATAGTCAATAATCAATACATCTAATCCGTGTTGTCGTTTTAAACGACGCGCGCGCGCAGCTAATTGAGTGATCGATATACCACCAGTCTGGTCAATATAGAGTGGCGCTTTTTGTAGACGATTTACTGTGCGTAGTAATTTTGCGAATTGCTCTTCTGAAATATTTCCACGCCGAATTTCAGAAGAAGAGACTTCCGTTTGTTCAGAAATGATACGTGTGGCAAGTTGCTCTGATGACATCTCAAGAGAGAAGAAGCCAACAATACCTCCTTCATTTTCTTTTGATGGATCTTTTATTTTAGCATTACGATTATAAGCATTTGCAATATTAAAGGCAATATTGGTGGCGAGTGAGGTTTTCCCCATACCAGGGCGTCCAGCTAAAATAATAAGGTCAGATGGCTGCAATCCTCCCATCTGCTCATCAAGTTTGTTAATATGAGTGGCTATACCTGATAATTTTGAAGAGCGCTTTTTGGCAGCTCCTGCCATGTCGATAGCTTTTTTGATAGCATCATCGAAACTTTCAAAACCTCCACCATATTTGCCTGTTTCTGCTAATTGAAACAAATTGCGTTCAACCATTTCAATTTGTTGCGCTGGCGTAAGCTCAACAGGTGCATCAAAAGCTGTGTTCACAATTTGGTTACCAATATTAATCAAGGATCGCCGGATAAAAAGATCATAGATAATGCGCCCATAATCTTCTGCATTGATAATTGTAATTGCTTCCTTAGCTAAACGAATAACGTAGTTGAAGACAGTGATGTCTCCGATTTTTTCTTCAGCTGGAATAAAGGGTTTGATAGTAACGGGGTTAGCAAGTTTTCCTTTTTTGATAATTTGCGATAAAATGTCAAAGATTTTTTGATGTAATATTTCGAAAAAATGCTCTGGTTTTAAAAAATCTGAAACGCGATCAATTGCATTATTATTAATGAGAATTGCACCAAGTAACGCTTGTTCAGCCTCAATATTATACGGCAGTTGTCGAAAAGAAGAAGTTTTTTCTTTGTGCGAAGGGCTAGAATTCAAGATACTTGTTTCTTCCATAACGACTTTTTCCACTCAGACTTTAAGTTTGATTATTAAGAGTGCTGTATATTAAAGGGATAGGATTGCAAATCTCTGATTTTAGTAAAAATAGCATTTTGAAATTAATAATACTTTCTTTAACAAAAACAATGCGTATACTATAGTTTCTATATCTTATGTTTTATGATCTAGCCATTTAGATCACAATATTTGAAGTGGTTTTCATGCTATTTTTACACAACGAAGTAAATACGAGCGGAAACACCTCCCCCATAATAACCCACAATTTGAAATCTCTCGTGAGATAAATAATACGCTGAAAAACTTGTTATGCAACTACAATAATTTAATGAAAATACTCAGATTTCTTTAAACTGAGTATTTTTATAACATGCGGATATTTTAAAAAATAAAAAGACAAAAAAGAAAAATGTTAATTCAGATTTTCTTTAAAAGCCATTTTTATCACTATCATCCAATATTTTCTTCTAATGGCTGTTCTTGAACAATTTCCGTTGCTTCCACAGAAGTGAGAATTTTAGCTTCTTCTTGAAGTTGTGCTTCGTTGGCTGAACGTGCAACGTGAATTGTTACAGAAATTTGAACTTCAGGATGTAGGTTGAGGGTAACCGGATGAAGACCGATAGTTTTTATTGGATGATTAAGTTCAATTTGATTGCGTTCAATGGAAAAACCATCCATTGTTATAATATCTGTAATATCACGCGTTGATACAGAACCATAAAGTTGCCCTGTTTCACCAGCTGAACGAACAACAATAAATGATTTACCATTAAGTCTTTCAGCAATTTTTTGGGCTTCATTTTTGCATTCAAGATTACGAGCTTCAAGTTTTATGCGCTGTGTCTCAAAAAACTTCTTATTAGCCTCATTGGCGCGTAGGGCCTTGCCTTTGGGCAATAAAAAATTACGTGCATAACCATCTTTAACTGAAACAATATCGCCTATCTGACCGAGACGATTAATGCGTTCAAGCAAAATAATATCCATAGTTTTTTCCTTTCAAATAGGTCAATTAATATAATCTATCGAGTGATTGGTTGTTATATTGGATAGTTGCCCAAATACCCATCAAAAGAATGACGAAAAAGATGGGTGGAGCAAAAACAACAGTTAAAATTGCAATATAGACAAGAGATAATATAATGATCCGGCTGTTTATTCCTTGTGTAATATTATGGAGATACGCCAGACCACTGATTGATATGATTATAGTATATGCAGTGGTAAAGACACGTATGCTTAAATCAAAAATAGAGCCGAATTCAATTACCGATGTTATGCAAATGATGATAAAAATAGCCAGTCCAGAAATTGGAAGTCGGAAGGTTTGTCTCCAATCATCACGAGGTCTTGCTAGCCACTGCATACGTTGTGCTATGATTATTGAAAAATAGAGATTACCAATCAGAAAAATCAAACTATAAATAACTAGTGCAATAGCTGTTAAAGTCGCTATATGTGTTGTTATCAAGTCAGAAAAAGCTAGAATATCATTTTCATCTATGGATTTTGATTGCCGCATAGCCTGTACTACATTTTCAGCAATTTCTTGTGCAATTATGGGAGTGTTTGGATGATTTTGGATATAAAATCCAATAAAAGTCGAGATGAGAGCAATAAAGTTAGTTAAGAGAAAAATAACTGATGATAATGGGTACCATATCAGCGAATTTTTTTCTTGCGTTGGTTTTGCGAGTCCAAGAAGCCAAGAAGCATAGACAGCAGGCAAAAAAAACAACAACATAAAGCTAAAACCAATATAAACACTATTGGTTGTAACGAGAATAGCCGTAGCACTTATTAAGGCAGCAAGACTAGATAATGTTCCTAAACTGAATGCAGAAACAAAGATTGGAAGTGAAATAAAACAACCAAGAAAAAAGGAAAGGTAAGGTGCGATATTTGCAATACTTGTGATGACTATCCCTATAATAGCAGCAAATAACCCAGCTAAAATACCAACTGTTATTTCATAAAAACGAAAATTTTTCATTTACCGCTGTCCTGCTTTTGCAGTTAGGAGAATCGCAACACTCCAACTTTGAATATTCTATATATTTTCGCATGTGCTTACAACTAATATGGGGATACCATAGACACATATAGAAAAGGCAGCTAAATTTTTCTAACTGCCAGTGTATTGATAGTTTATTTTACAACATATGGAAGCAATCCAAGAAAACGAGCACGCTTGATAGCATTAGCTAATTCGCGCTGCTTTTTTTGACTGACAGCTGTAATGCGTGAAGGAACAATTTTTCCACGCTCTGAAATATAACGTTGTAATAATTTAATATCCTTATAATCAATTTTCGCAACGTTTGTCCCTGAAAAAGGACATGTTTTGCGGCGGCGATTAAAGGGACGACGTGCCAAGTTTTGATTAATGTCGGACATTATTCTACTCCTCCTTCTACAACATCTTCGTATTGGCGACGTGAAGGACGAGGCCGCTCTTCATCTTTGCCGGGGAAATCATCACGGTCAGGACGTGAAAGCATAGCAGATTGCTCTTTTTCATGCTTTTCTACGCGGATAGTTATGTAACGCAAAATATCTTCATTGATACGCATTTGACGCTCCATTTCAGCAATTGCTGCAGCTGGAGCATCAATATTGATCAATACATAATGAGCTTTGCGATTTTTACGGATGCGATAAGCAAGGGAACGAAGTCCCCAGTTTTCAGTACGTTCAACTTTTCCACCGTGTGATTCAATGACATTTTTGTAGGTTTTTAAAAGTTCATCAACTTGCTGCGGTGCAATATCCTGTCGAGCAAGGAACACGTGTTCATAAAGAGCCATGATTGTACCTTTCTTCAATTAAACTTCACTGGTTTTGGCGCAAAGCCTCTGCGACTTGTCTTTTTGGAAATTCCAAAGAAGAAAGGACGCGTTTGCAAATTCGAGACATTCGAGAGCGGAGATACGGGAGGTCGGAATTATTATGCTTCCTGCCGGTTGATTTGATTTACCAGTCCTCCGTTCAACCTCCAGCCAAAACACTGGTAACGAACAATAACCATTTACAATTTATCTCAAAAAATAGCAAGTTAATGTGTATGAAAAATATGGATTTATTGAGTCTAGATGTATTTTTATATATTTGCTCATTTGTAATGAGCGATTGATAGAGTAAACTTTGAGAAATGAGAGAAAAAATGGACCTTTTTTACCAGATTGATGGAGCGCTTTTTGAAATGCTTTCGGGCAATCATCAGACATGGTCTGTTTTAGTTTGGTTTGGTATTATTTGTGCAAAATTTTTGATTTATATTATTCCTCTACATATTTTTATTTTATGGTTTTGTGGTGGGTATAGGGAGCGCCGTGTGGTGCTCAGTATTTGCACCAGCATTTGTTTTGTATTTTTTTTGAGCTATTTCATTTCTCTAATGTATTTTCGTCCGCGCCCCTTCGTAGCAAATTTAACTCAACCACTGATTCATCATAAGGCAACTGCTTCTTTCCCTAGTCATCATGCGTTGGTTATTGGGTGTTATGCAGCTTGTCTTTATTTCTCTCAGTACAAAATAATTTCTAAATTTGCGTTAATGTTTCTATTCTTAATTTGTTGGGGACGTGTTTTTACTGGTGTACACTATCCTTTTGATGTTTTGGTTGGCGCTGTTTTGGGCAGTTTTGTTGGTTGGAGTATTATTCGCTTTGTTTCCCCTTATTTCCCAGGGTTTTTGTATAAAATTCCACCTTTGAAATATAATTTTAGTGCAGATATTTATTCTAAGTAAGTTGCTTTGTTTTTATGAATTTAGTTGATAATAGATAACTTAATTTTTTCATTGAGGAGTCATTTAATGGTTGCAGCATTCACTTTTCCAGGACAAGGAAGCCAAGTTGTTGGTATGGGCAAAATGCTTACAGAACAATTTGTTGAAGCGCGTATGGTCTTTGAAGAGGTTGATGATGCTTTAGGCGAGAAATTGTCGCACATCATTTTTGAAGGGCCAGAGGATTTACTGACACTCACAGCAAATGCGCAACCAGCCTTAATGGCTGTATCCTTAGCAATCATTCGCGTGATGGAAAAATTGGGGCTTAATATAGAATCAAAAGTAAAATTTGTTGCAGGTCACTCTTTAGGGGAATATTCAGCACTCTGTGCAGCTAATACATTTAGTTTAGCTGATACAGCAAGGCTTTTGCGGATTCGTGGAAATGCTATGCAGGAAGCTGTTGCTGTTGGTGAAGGGTTGATGGCTGCACTTATTGGTTTGAATGAACAAGAGGTTGAAGAAATTTGTAAAGCTGTTGTGAAAGAAGGTATATGCCAGATCGCTAATGACAATGGTGGTGGACAAATTGTTATTTCAGGTGAAGCAAAAGCAGTTCAGGCAGCAGTGAAGATTGCTTCAGAAAAAGGTGCTAAACGTGCGATTCTTCTTCCAGTTTCAGCACCTTTTCATTCATCTTTGATGCAGCCTGCTGCTGATGCAATGAAGGATGCACTTAGAATTGTTAATTTAGCAGCTCCTGTTATTCCATTGATTGCAAATGTTTCTGTTGCGCCAGAAAATGATCCGGAGCGGATTCTTACGCTTCTTGTTCATCAAGTCACTGGGCAAGTAAGGTGGCGTGAAACGATTGAGTGGTTTGGAGCTCATGGAGTTGATATGCTTTTTGAAATTGGTTCTGGAAAAGTGCTAACAGGTTTGGCTCGCCGTATTAATAAGGACATTAAGGGTCTAACAATTGGCACAGCTGAGGAAATTGAAGAAGCCCTGAAGATTTTGGGTGTTTAATTTTAGAAGGTTTGAAAAATGTTTGAACTAACAAATAGAAGAGCTCTTGTAACGGGGGCATCAGGTGGAATTGGAGAAGCAATAGCGCGTATTTTTCATGCGCAAGGAGCAATTGTTGGACTTCATGGAACACGTGAAGAAAAACTTAAAGAAATTGCTGCAGATCTTGGAGATAATATTTTTGTTTTTCCAGCTCATTTTTCTGAGCGTGAAGCCATTAAAAAATTAGCTGAAACAGCAGAAGAAAAGATGGGTGGTGTTGACATCCTTGTTAACAATGCTGGCATCACGCGCGATGGTCTTTTTGTCCGTATGCAAGATAAAGACTGGGATGATGTGCTGGCTGTCAATTTAACAGCAGCCTTTACTTTGACACGTGAATTAGTACACGCTATGATGCGACAGCGTTATGGTCGTATTATTAATATCACATCTATTGTTGGTTTTGTTGGTAATCCTGGGCAAACGAATTATTGCGCTGCGAAGGCTGGTTTGATAGGATTCTCTAAATCATTGGCGCAAGAAATTGCATCAAGAAATGTAACTGTTAATTGTATTGCTCCAGGGTTTATTAAATCTGCGATGACCGATAAACTTAATGAAAAGCAAAAAGAAGCGATTATGGCTGCGATTCCAATGAAACGTATGGGAATGTGTGAAGAAATAGCTTCTGCAGCTGTTTATTTGGCAAGTGATGAAGCAGCTTATGTAACTGGTCAAACGATGCATATTAATGGTGGTATGGCAATGATCTGAGTATTTGCTTGATTCTACGTTGATTTATAAGTTGTATTATTTTAGATAACATAAGTGAGATAAACGAACGGTATGTTTATTTCTCGGATATGGTGATTGCTCACTTATCGGATACTTAATTGGTTCATTTATAGGAGATATCCACAAAATGTTCTAAATTATTGTTAGAATTCTGAAGTGATAGATCTATCATTTGATGATATGAAACCATGTCGCTAATTAACTATAGGAAAACAATATAAATTTAAGGATTTCAATATGAGTGATACAGAAGAGCGCGTTAAGAAGATTATCGTAGAGCATCTTGGAGTTGACGCAGATAAGGTAGTACAAAATGCAAGCTTTATCGATGATCTAGGAGCAGATAGCCTTGATACGGTCGAGCTCGTTATGGCTTTTGAGGAAGAATTCGGTATAGAAATCCCAGACGATGCTGCTGAAACGATTTTCACAGTTAATGATGCAGTAAAATTTATTGATAAAGCCTCTTCATAACTTTGTTGATGGGCAAAAGCACTGTACTTTTGCCCTTATTCTTTCAAGTTAGAGCTATTTGAGGATATAGCATAGAGAGATGAGTGCTTTGTTTCAGGGTTAAAAGTATATGAGACGTGTTGT
Organism: Bartonella bacilliformis KC583; assembly: GCF_000015445.1. Classification (NCBI taxonomy): domain Bacteria; kingdom Pseudomonadati; phylum Pseudomonadota; class Alphaproteobacteria; order Hyphomicrobiales; family Bartonellaceae; genus Bartonella; species Bartonella bacilliformis. Next base: position 503,854 of record NC_008783.1, read on the forward strand.
TGTTACTGGTTTAGGATTGGTATCTCCGCTAGCTGGTGATGTTGAGTGTAGTTGGAGACGTCTTCTTGAAGGGAAAAGCGGTGTTCGGCGTATTACTGAATTTGATGTAGTTGATTTACCATGTCAAATTGCCGCACGTGTTCCTGTAGGAGATGGGACAAATGGGACCTATAATGCTGATTTACACATGGAGCCTAAGCAACAACGCAAAGTTGACCCATTTATCGTATATGCGGTAGCTGCTGCCGATCAAGCACTTGCAGATGCTGAATGGTGTCCAAAAAATGATGAAGACCAGATCCGCACGGGTGTTATGATTGGTTCTGGTATTGGTGGCATTGAAGGCATTGTTGAAGCAGGTTATACTCTTCGTGATAAGGGGCCTGGTCGGGTTTCTCCTTTTTTTATTCCAGGACGTTTGATTAACCTTGCCTCAGGTCATGTCTCTATTAAGTATGGTTTGCGTGGTCCTAATCATGCGGTTGTAACAGCTTGTTCAACAGGGGCACATGCAATTGGTGATGCAGCTCGTTTGATTGCGTTTGGCGATGCAGATGTTATGGTAGCAGGGGGAGCTGAATCTCCAATTAACCGGATATCTATTGCTGGTTTTGCTGCTTGTAAAGCTCTTTCTACGGGGCGTAATGATGATCCTGAACGTGCATCACGTCCTTATGATGTTGACCGCGATGGTTTTGTCATGGGTGAAGGATCTGCTGTTATCGTTTTAGAAGAACTTGAACATGCAAAAAAACGGGGTGCTCGCATTTATGCTGAGATTATTGGCTACGGTTTGTCTGGTGATGCGTATCATATTACAGCTCCTCCAGAAAGTGGTGAAGGTGCGCAGCGCAGTATGATAGCTGCCCTCAAAAATGCACGAGTGAATGTGTGTGATATTGATTACATTAATGCTCACGGTACATCAACGATGGCTGATGTTATAGAGTTGGCAGCTGTTGAGCGTGTTTTAGGTCATCATGCATCGCAGGTGTTAATGTCGTCTACCAAGTCATCTATTGGGCATTTATTGGGGGCTGCTGGTGCTGCTGAGGCTATTTTTTGTATTTTAGCGATACGGGATAATATAGCTCCTGCAACACTCAATCTTGATAATCTATCGATTGAGACGAAGATTGATCTGGTGCCTCACAAACCACGTGAACGGAAAATTGATACAATTCTCTCTAATTCGTTTGGTTTTGGTGGAACAAATGCATCATTGGTCATGCGACGCTTTACAGGATGAAGAGAGTACATTTGTTTATCATGATTGTTTTTTTAATTTTTTTCTTGATGATAAGGCTTCAGAACAAAAGAGTAGCGTAGTGTTTCAAGGTTATTGAAGCTGATAATCATGTCTGATTCGAAAAACGAAATATTATCACAAGATATAGATGGTTCTTCACCGAATCATTTGCTGAATAATGACGATGTGTTAGCTTGTAAAAAGCAAAAAAAATCTCATGTTGTGCGCAATCCGTTTGTTATCTTCAGTCATTTCCTTCTGATGGTGATTATCTTTGTAATTTTGGCTGTAAGTGTTCCTATTTATATTGGAAAAAATATATTTGAGGGAAAAGGACCAGCTGAAAAAGAACAAGTTGTGTTTATCCATCCTGGAACAGGGATTCGGGAAATTGCATCACTTCTTAAAAAGCGTAACCTCATTCGATCATCAGATATTTTTGTGTATGGAGTTAGTTATTATCGGCAAGCGAAACATCTTAAAGCTGGAGAATATTTAATTCCAGCTTATGCTTCAATGAAAGGCATTATGGATATTTTTGTACAAGGAAAATCTATTGAACACGTATTGACCGTGCCGGAGGGTTTGACAGTTCAGCAGGTTTTTGATCGTTTAGCAGCGCATGAAGTACTGGTTGGTGATCTTCCAGAAACTTTGCCTCCAGAAGGCAGTTTAATGACGGATACTGTCCACTTTATTCGTGGGACAACACGCGCGGAGATTATAAAGAGACTGATTGAAGGACAAAAAAAACTCATCCAGGAAATATGGGATAGCCGTTCACCTGATTTACCAATCAAGTCTATTGACGAATTTGTTATATTGGCCTCCATTGTTGAAAAAGAAACAGGGATTGCAACGGAGAGACCGCAAATTGCTGCAGTATTTTATAATCGTCTCGTTAAGCGTATGCGTCTTCAATCTGATCCAACAGTTATTTATGGTATCTTTGGTGGGAAGGGAAATCCTTCAGGTCGTCCTATTTACCGTTCAGATCTTGAAAAGGAAACACCATACAATACTTATAAAATCTATGGATTGCCACCAACTGCTATTGCGAATCCAGGTAAGGCTTCTTTGAAAGCAGTGGCAAATGCACCAAAAAGTGATGCGCTTTATTTTGTTGCTGATGGTTCTGGCGGGCATGTTTTTTCTAAAACTTTGGATGAGCATAACATAAATGTTCGTAAATGGCGTGCATTAAAGAAAACACGTTAAATTTGGGGGAATTTGAGAATTCATTACCGACGTTAATATTATAGTTTTAGAAGAAAGCTTTGAGAAAAAAGAAATAGTATTATGACATTATTTAACAATGAATTGAGTTCTCAAAAAACCGGTCAACGTCGTGGTTTTCTATTCATTCTTTCTTCACCTTCAGGTGCTGGCAAATCAACTCTCTCTCATTTAATGCTAAAAGATGAAAGGTTAGAGCTGTCTATAAGTGTGACAACACGACCAAGGCGTCCTAGTGAGATCGATGCTCTTCATTATTACTTTATTTCAAAACAAGAGTTTGAATATAAGCGTGATGAGGGTGAGTTTATCGAATGGGCAGAAGTTCACGGAAATTATTATGGAACTTTGCGTAAAAATGTTGAAGATGCTTTGAGTACTGGTCAGGATATGTTATTCGATATTGATTATCAAGGCACCGAACAACTTCAAAAAAAAATGCCAGGAGATACAGTCTCTGTTTTTATCCTTCCTCCAACAATGAAAGAGCTTGTCGCTCGTTTACATCGTCGAGCAGAAGATAGTCAGGATATCATCAATCTACGATTGAATAATGCACGGACAGAGATACAGCAGTGGCGTTCTTATGATTATGTAATTATTAATGAGGATTTAGATCAATCTTTATTGCTTGTTAAATCAATTTATCGAGCAGAGACAATGAAACGTGATCGTTGTTGTTTTCTTGAATCTTTTGTTAATAAATTGAGTGTTGAAAAGATTGATTAAGACGATTTATTATTGAAGAGACTTTTAAAGTTAACCAAAGCGTGAGTGTTTTAAGTCATTAAATTTGCTAGAGTTATAAATTCGGGAATTAAGAGTGTTTCGGCCCGACGTGTTTCATCGATTCCAGCTTTTTCTAATAATTCTTTCCCTCCAATAGTTTTAAGACTTTGTCGAAGCATTTTCCTCTTTTCTCCAAAAGCAACTTTTGTAACTAAACTCAATTTTTGTACTGAACACGCCAGAGGTTGCGGGCGTGGAATAATATTAATAACAGAAGATGTTACTTTAGGAGCTGGTATAAAAGCTTGTGGAGGAACATCAAAGGCAATTTTTGCAATGGTACGCCATCCGGCTAATACGCTAAGGCGGCTATAGTGAGGTGATTGAGGAGTTGCAGTGATACGTTTGGCGACTTCACGCTGAAACATCAGAGTCATCGATTCATAAAAGGGAGGCCATGATGTCGTCAAAAGCCAGTTTAATAGGAGCTGTGTTCCAATGTTATAGGGAAGATTTGCGATAATACGCGGTTTTTCCGGATATGTTTCAGAGAGTTTTGAGAGGTCTTGTTTCAATGCATCATCAAAAATAAGATTTAATTTTTTTGGATAGTGCTTTTCTATCTCTAAGAGCGCTGGTAGGCAGCGTTTATCACGTTCTATCACTGTTACAATGGCGCCTTTTGCAAGCAAGGCGCGGGTTAAACCACCAGGACCAGGGCCAATTTCAATAACAGGCTTTCCCTCTATATTGCCTGCTTGACGAGCGATTTTAGATGTTAAGTTAAGGTCAAAAAGAAAATTTTGGCCCAAAGATTTATTAGCTTGCAGTCCATATGCATTGATGACCTCACGGAGAGGAGGAAGGTTGTCTATTGGCATATTAAATGATTGTTTGCGAGTTGGTTTGCTGTTTGAAGAGCAGCAATAAAGCTTTCAGGAGAGGCAATGCCTTTATGAGCAATATCAAAAGCAGTCCCGTGATCCGGAGATGTTCGTATAAAAGGTAACCCTAAGGTGATATTAACAGTGGTGTCAAAGTCCAATGTTTTAATGGGTATGAGGGCTTGATCATGGTACATGCAAAGAGCAACATCATACGTTTGTCTCGCATTTTTATGGAACATTGTATCTGAAGACAGAGGGCCTATGATATGAAGACCTTGTTTCTTAAGATAGTCAATGGCAGGAGTGATAATTTCAATATCCTCCTTCCCTATTGTGCCATTTTCTCCAGCGTGGGGATTGAGACCGGCGATAGCCAAACGGGGTGAAGTTATCGCAAATTGCGTCTTTAAAGCACTTTCAACACTTAAAGAAGTTCGAATGATTAGGTCAGAGGTGAGGTGTAAGGGAACTTCATTAAGTGGAATATGAACAGTAATAGGCACTGTTTTTAATTGAGGCCCAGATAACATCATAATCGGATGATAGGGCTGACCAAAATGTTTTTGAGCAAGGTGAGCTAAGAATTCAGTATGACCTGCAAATTCAAATCCGATATCATAAAGGTTTTTTTTTGCAATAGGACAGGTGACCATTGCGCGCGCATGGCCACTGTGAATCAATTGAACACAGTGTTTGATGGCTTCAATTGTTCCAGCAGCATTGTCTGGTGAAGGCACTCCTAGTTGATCGCTTTGCTGGTTTTTTAATGGTATTACAGGAAGAGCCGTTTGGAAGTTTCTAACAGGATTATCTATAGAAACAGATTCTACATCAATCTTAAGTTGAAAAAAACGAGCGCGTGAACGAATAACATCAGGATCAGCAACAAGAACAAAAGGCGTAATATCACGTATATTACGCATACTCCAAGCTTTGATAACTATTTCGGGACCTATCCCAGCTGGATCACCGCCGCTAATAATTAATGGAGCCATTATGAATCTTTAATATGTGCAGCTTGTTGCAACTCTTTTAAATATTTTTCGCTTAGAGTTTCAAGTTCTTGAGGAATATCTTCTTGACTATGTTGAATAGAAAATAAAAGTTGAGCAACACGATCATCAGAAACTCTTTTTATTTGACAAACAGCAAATGCTTCAATGCCATTTGGGGTTTCTTGTACCTGGGTCATTTTTCCAGCAGGCGTTTCAAGAATAAATTTTTTCCAATCCTGAGGAAGTTGGGGTTCTAAAATTTTTACTGAACTGCGAATAGTAACATCCAGTATGCCTTTCACTTGTGCTCTCGTATTATTACATCCATTGAAATGTTCACGGAAACTATTTGCTTCTTGCGTACGTTTTTGTAAAATTTCTGAACGGCGATGTGCAGGAATGACAAAAATAATTCGCTGTAATGTATATTCGTCCGTTGAAGGTTTTTGGCCACCATTTTTTAATATTTTATGTGCAACTTCTTGTTCAGTAAGAAGGCCACCTTCAGCTTGATAACGCGCATTAACAAGGCGTCCCCATCCTATTTGACCGCGTATATAGTCTTTAAAGTGCTTCACTGTGACATTTGTTTGAGTCAGCATTTCGCTAAGCTGATTAATGGTCATATGATTTTGTACTGCAAAATTTTCAAAAGCAGCATCAACTTCACTATCGCTGACATCAATATTACGCTGCTTTATTTCAATCTTTTTGAGCATTTCATCAATTAGCTCATTTTTTGCCTGTACAGAGAGGTTTTCCTTCTTCTGTTGTAATTTGAGAAAAGCAATACGCCTTTGAATATCATAATTTGTAATAGCATTACCATTAACTGTAAGAGCCACTTTGGTTTGTTGTGCAAAGACTGGTGATATAGACAATACGTTTATAAATAGACTACTTACACCTAAAAAGGCAGTAAAAAATAAGGTAAGAAAATGATTTTTATTTTTTTTCACGGCAGTAAATTTTCGCATTATACTAACTTTCATCGATCCCCTAAGCTACATGTTTTTTTACATAAAAACAATGATAAGTTAAGACATTTATGTATTCTTTTCTTATAAATTTATGTATTCTTTTCTTATAAATTGAGTTTTATTTTTTGACCGAAATCTGCAATTGTGCGCAAGGAAAGAGAAAAATTAAAATTTTTCAAAGGTGCTTTTTCACCAGGATTTGTTATTTGTTGATAACCGAATGTTATTCCAAAGCATTCATCTATGTAGCTTAAATTTATTCCTTGTTTTACAAATTTTCTGGAGACTAAATCATAGCTAACATTGTTATTGATAGACCAATTGTTAGATAATTTAACACCAGTTTGAAAAGAAATTTCTTGGCGGTCTTGTGTATATTCGTAATCTGGTTGATTTTGGATATAAGTATATTGTGTTGCTATCCAAAGATTTGACCATTTTTGTGATGCTTCTATTTCATTACGGCGAATTTTACCTGTTATTTTATTAAAACGTCCGCGAGATTCTACAGAAAAACCATTGTCGTGGTTTACACCAAACATGGCGACATAGTCTGAACGTGCTGTTTCAATGCCAGAATAAAAACCTGTGTTAATAGGGTCTCGTTCTGCAAAAGAATTCTTTCCTGCGAGATGGAAAGATTGTCCGACAAGGCTATAAAATGACCAATTCTTGCTAAGATTTCCAGAATATCTCAAACCTATATTGGCTCTTGTTCCTCCCTCTACACGATCATATCCAGAAAATTTATCGCGTTGAAATAAAGTGGTTGAGTCAAACACAAAACTTTGTGCATCTTCATTAGGGAATTGTCCAACATGGTGTTCGTTATTGCGTATAAAAACTTGTACTGTTGGTTCTAAGATATGTGTAGAAATTTCAGAAGTTATAAGAAAGGGATAACGTAATTCTAAACCTATTGTTGCCATGCTACGGATAGCAGCTGATGAGGCAACATTAAACTTTGTTGAAGAGCTATTTAATGTATGAGCATTATAGTTTTCATGAGCATTGATTGCGATTGTATCGGCGCGTAAGGCAAGAGTAGGGATTATTATGAACCCATTTTGCGTGTTAAAACGCTTTTTCCATTCTAGTTCACCTGTTAAACGAAAACTTTTTCCAGCAATTCCGGAAAGTTGAGTGATATTAAGTGGGGAATTTTGCCAATCAGTATCATTAAAGCCAGCAGCATGGCTACGATAAATTGATTGCATATTACTGTTAAAGGTAAGTTCCCCAGCATAAACTGGTTCCTCTGGTGTCAAGAAATAATCAATGCGAGGGAGAACCCATGCTTGTTGAGAATGGTTTTCATGAAAGGGATTATTAAACATTGAGTCTTGGATTTGAAAATGGTAAAAACGTGTATCAAAGTAATTTTTACCTGTAAGACCGTTCAAATAAAGCTGAGAAGTTTGTACAGGGTTACTATAGGTTTCAATTTTGTATGCACGGCTAAAATGTGGGTCTGACTGTGCGAAGATATCCCAGCCGTAGGTCCAGCGTGAATTAATACGAAAATCACCTTTTGTTGCCATCATATAACGATTGGTATTTTGTGCATCAACAGTGTTATTTTCGAAGTTATGAGGATTAGTTTGGTATATATGAGCGAAGCGGATACTATAAATACCCGTTTTAAAATGTTGACGCCATTCACCTTCGGTTAAAAGCCCTTGTTTCGTATAAAAAGTTCCAGACAGTGTAAAATCATAATGAGGGGACAAATTCCAGAAATAAGAGTTTTTTATGCCAAAGCCAAGATGATTAGCGTAAAAAAAGTGAGGTGTGAGTAAACCACTGACACGTTTTTCAGCTGGGTCCGGTAGCTCAAAAACTGGAAATTTTATAACCGGTATACCAAAAATTTCAAAATGAGCATCTTCAAACCGAATTGTTTTGATGACATTATTCCATATGATTTTTTTTGCCTTGATTTTCCACAAGGTTTCTCTATTTGGCTTATCGTAGCAAGGTTGACAAGCTGTATAGGTAGCATTGTTGAAGATTGTTATTTGAGGGAGACTACGTTGAGCATTGGCAGCTGCGAAATGTATATTGTTAGCTGTTTCAATACGTAAAGAATTGATAAAACCTTCACCAAAGTCTTCGGTCATATCAATCTGATTGGAGTAGATTTTATTGCCATTTTTTTGAATAATTTCAACATTTCCTTGGGCTATAATACGTCCTGTTTTTTGATTATAAGTGACGCTTTGTGCGGTAACTTTGTTGCCATCATATTCGATTTGGACATTTCCTTGTGCGGAAACAGTATTTATATCATGGTTGTAAATAAGTTCATCAGCGGAGAGTAAAAGAGGATTTTTTGAGTTTTCGGTGTTATTGTGAAAAAATGGAGCAGGATTTTGCGCTCTTACAGAACAAGATAAAGCCAAGCTTAAAATTAAAATAAAGCTGATAACGCTTTTTAAAGCTAATATACTTAATTTTTTTAAAATTATTTTTTGACTCATTAGCAGTTTCACTTAGCCATCCTCTTTATGCAGCAAAAAAGAGATTCCTAAAAATAATGCAATGATAACTGGTACCCACGCTGCGATAATTGGTGGGATGTATCCGGCATTGCCAAAAGCTCGAACGAGTACAGAAATTACATAGAGTACGAAGCCAGCAATGACGCCACTAAGGATTAATTTTCCAGATTGTTCAAGACGTGTAAATTTTAATGATACCGTTGCTGCAATAAGGGTCATCGCCACAAGTAATGCTGGTAACGCAATCAATGATTGTAAATACATATCAAATTTATTAGCAGAATAACCAAAGGATCGTGCAACTGCAATCTTTTTTGGTAATTTATAGAATGAAGTTGTTGCAGGATCAGCTAAATATTCAGTCAAGAATTCTGGTTTTAGATTCGTTTCGATCCAAAATTCAGCAAATTTCTCTGGAATATGACCTGTTTTGTAGATTGTTCCATGAGTTAAAAACCAAGCACTATTTGTTAATGTCGCTTTTTGAGCATGGATCCAGTTCTTAATTGTTGCATCCTCGTTATATTGTACAAAGATTGCATTGATGAGAGAAAGGCCTTCATCTGTGATTGATTTAGCACCAATAGTTGTTGTTCCTAAATCTGTATGTTGCGTAAACCATGGAATACGATGATTATTGAGAGAAGTTTGAACATTATTACTGTGCCATTCAGCTATTATTTTTTCTGCTTGGGAATATCCCCATGCAGCAAATGGATTAAAGAGAAAAATCGCGACTAATCCGAGGAAAAAAGCTCCAAAGCATGCAGGCATGAGAAACTGCCATGCGGAAACACCTATTGAACGAGCGATAACAAGCTCAAATTTTCGGTTCAGAGAGATGAGCATTGTTATTGCAGAAAATAATGCAATGAAGGGAAAGAGTTGTTGCATGATAAGAGGAATGCGCAGAAATGAGATGAGAAGTGCACCCTTTGTTGTGTAATGGGGCAGAGAGGTTAGTCGACTAGAATTTTCTATAAAATCAATTAAAAAGGCAAGTATAAAAGCACCTAGCAAAAAATAGCAGGTTATTCTGAGGTATTGTATGAAAAAATATCGTCCAAGAATCCATCTAATCATAACAATTTATCCGAGGAATATTGAGATTTTCGATGTCCAAATATTCCTATTATTTTCTGAAAAATGGTTCGAATGGTATCATTAAATTTTGCAAAAAAATCCATTTTACGGTTTATCAATAATCTGAAAAAGATGAGTATACTTGTTCCTAGTGGCGTTATATAGAGTAGTGGGATGTAAGCAAGGTTATTTTCTGTTTTTTCGACGAAAAAATATCTTACTAAGTAAATGAGCAAGGAAAAAATAATCGCAAAAAAAGTTGTAGATATGCGTGCTTGCCGATATGAGCGCGCATCTCCTGCTGCAGCCACTGCAATTAATGCGAAAACAATAGGATATAACCACTCTGTGAGTCGTCGATGAAACTCGGCTTTATATTGGAGTGGTTGACGCTGATAGTTAGGATCATCTGGATCAGGGCGATATAAGTAAGAAAGAGGTCTGTCTTTAGGATAAATTGTGGGGATTCTATCATTCGGGATAAATTCGCTAAGATTAAAGGTGTAGGAGCTGAATTTAATAATCGAAACGCTATCATTTTGATGATTGAGCCGCTTTATTTCACCATTATTAAGAACTAAAATATTCCCACTTTTATTGCTAACAATTGCTCCTTTGGTTGCATAATAAAGAAGGTCAATTTTAGGGTCACGCTGGTCTGCAATGAAAAGGCGCCCAATGGTTCCATCTGGATACCGTTCACCTATTCCTATATAAAGATTATTCGTTAATTTTTGAAAGCTTCCTTCATGAATAAACAGATTAATGAGATCAGAATGAGCACTTGCTAACATTTCTCGCATATGAAGACGCGCTTGGGGTGCAACAAAATTAGTGATAAAAAAAGATGCGCATGAAGCAAGAATAGCAAGAAAAAGAATTGGTTTCCAAATAGTAGTTTTGGGAATACCAGAGGCGCTAATAATCGTTAATTCTGAATCTTGATTCATTCTTGAAAGGGTGGTGATAATGGCAATCATTAACGCAAATGGGATGACAAGAGAAATGACAGAAGGAATTAATAAAGACGAGAAGTATAAAGCTGTTAAGAATGTTTGTCCACTTGTTGTGAGAAAATTAATGCGTGCAAGGATTTGTACTGTCCAAATAATGCAAACTGTTGCAGTTATAACAGCGCTAAATAAAATAAAAATACGCTTTAGGATGTATAACTCAAGAATACGCATAGGTTGGACGACACCCTCAATTTTTAACTTTAAAATAGATACACTAAAACATGTTAGGTCAAGATGTATAATGACAATTTAGAACAGTCTTTATGCGTGAGTGTTTCCTCTTATGAACCAGGAGGAACCTTAATTGATCTTGATTATAATATTTAAGTGTGGTGCACAAGAAAGTTAAAAAGATAGAATATTTTTTGTTAATTTTAAAAATTATGCTTCTTTTTTTTTGTCATTTTAACATATTGAACGAAAAACAATATCTACGATAAAGGAAAAAAGCATTGTATTTTAAGTTATCTCGTCTCATGTGAGAAATATGAAAATATTTTAAAGGATGTTGGCTTTTTTGATGAGATGAAGAGTGGTGAAAATTAAGATGGTCGATATTCTTTTTTATCATTTAACACAGTCAACGCCGGAAAATGTTTTGCCGGTGCTTGTAGAACGTGCACTGAATAACTTTGATAGAGTAACAATACAGTGTATCAACGAAGAAAGACGCGATGCTATGGATAAGCATTTATGGGTTTATGCTGATGGTGCGTTTATTGGACACGGAACTGAATGTGATGAATATCCAGATTTACAACCTGTATTTCTTACCACAGGGAATGAAAATCCGAATAATTCTACAATACGCTTTCTTATAGAGGGAGCGGTTTGTTCTGATATTCATAGTTATCAACGGTTAGTGGTTATGTTTGATAGTCGTGATGAGACACAGTTAAATACTGCTCGTGCGCAATGGAAAAATTATAAAGCACAAAACCATAATGTAACTTATTGGCAGCAGACAGAAGATCGCTCTTGGAAAAAGAAAGCGTGATGCATATAACATCTTTTATTTTGATTTTTATCGGTATTATAGGGATGATGAAGCCAGAGCTCTTTATTATGGAGGGATCAGGAGGAGGTCGTTGGGTTTTTATTGTAATTTTTCTTCTGGGGGCAACAAAAATATGGCCTATAACCAAAATGTTCGAACGGAATAACAATAGTGATTGATCAAATTTTTCTGAGTATTTGGGCAGTAGCGTTAGCTTTTTTTTGTGTTTCATGGTTAGGCACAACGCATATTTTATCACGAATATTCTCTGTGACTTACATTGGTATGGTTGTTGATATTTTATTCTTTTTTCTTTGTGTGTTTTTTGCTTGGTTATTGTGGTGGAGTGTGCCGCAACCTATATCTTTAAAAATGAAATTGGCAGTATCTTTACCGCCAACATTAATTTTGTTGTTTTTCATAATTTCTAATTAGATATTTCTTCATTTTTAAAACCAACGTGAGCAATATTGAAATGTTGCACCAGGTGTTTTGCAATGCAAGGTATAGCGGATGAGCTTACGATCTTAAATAAATTCAAGGGTTACAGGTGCATCTGTGTGTTGAATTATCTTCAAAGGTAGTAAAAAAATTGATTTATGGTTATCAGTATATGCTGTTTTTAGAGGCATATTAAGGGATGAGAGTATATTGGCTCTTTGATTTTCATAAAGAGGGTGCCTGTTTTCAAGTATGACATTTCAGTGATTGGAAAATTCTTTTTGAGAAGACAAAAGTATATTTTGTCATAATAGACTATCAATTTTGTTACATATTGTATTTAATTTCCTATGTGATGAAGAGTTTTTGAAAGCATTTATTGTTCAAATAATATAAGTGTTATTGTATATTCGTTATTAAGCAAAAAATACTTTATGAAATAAAAAGATATTTTTAAAAAACCAATAAGTTTATTAAAATTAATTGCAATTATTAGTTGAAATTTAATTGCGTAGAACTACCTACATTTGATGTTTGTGTGAGCAACTAAGAGTAGGGTAAAGCTATGCAGTATAAGTGGAAATTAAGTTATTGGGTATTGATGGTCAGTAGTTGTCTTGTACAACCTACAAGTGCGTCAGATTGGTGTGATGTCGTGCCTCCTGAAAGTGATGTTAGATATCGTCAATATGACTGTAAGGTAAAAAAAACAGGAGAACTTATACATGTTCAAGAAACTGAAGAAGGTATGATTATAATCAAACCCTATGATAAATTAACCTATTTTGGTGGTTATTATGGTGTTGATAATGCATTAATTATTATCGATGACGGAAAAATTTTGAAAGATTCTATATTAGCCGGTGGGAATGTAGCTAATATTTCTCATGAAGAATCTGATATACCTAATAATGAGAAAAATTCCCCAGGAAAATCTGTTAATGTTATAGTTAAAGATGAAGGAAAACTTTACGTTAATAAAGGTGGTATGAGTAAGAATACAGTGATTGATCGTGGTGGGAGTGAGCTTGTTGAAGCTACCGGTGGTCTGCAAGGTGTTTCTAAGAATGCTACTGTTAAAAAAGACGGGTGGCAAATAATTGATCAGGGAGGGAAATCAGAAGGAGCTCAAATTTATGGTGGTAAACAGGTTATTTTGGGTGAAGGCCTTGTTGGTGATAAAGACACGAGCAGTAGTGCTTATGATACAGTGATTTATAGTGATGGGGAAACATTAGGGGAGCAGAAGGTATATGATGGGGGGATAGCTCAGAATACGAAAATTATGAACGGTGGAGTTCAAGAGGTTGCTAAAGTAGGTCCGAAAGAAATAAAAGGTGGTTTTGTTCAAAATACCGAAGTTTTTGGTGGTGGTAAGCAGTATGTGTCAGCAGGGGGATCTGCTGAGAGTGTAACTTTAAATGAAACCGCTATGCAGGCGATATATTCCGGTGGATTTGTGAAAGATCTAACGATCAATAATGAAGCAAGCTCATGGGTATATGGTGGTGCAACATTAGCAGGGAGAGTAGAAATTAATCACAATGGATCTATCTACCTATATGCGGGGAATGACGAGCATCACACCAAGGTAGAAAATGTTATTTTAAATGGAAGAAATGCAACATTATTCTCTGTTGGTACAAAGGAGGATAACGATTTTACTCAGATTGAGAATTTGAGTGGCACTGGAATTGTTCAGTTTATCCTCTCTGGGGATAATGATAAACATTATTCTCAGCTTCATGTTAAGAATCTCTTAGGTAATTTAAATTTTATGTTCAATACCACCATTGCAACTAGTCGTGGTGATTATCTCGTTGTTGAAAATGGTCAAGGAAAGCATACAGTCAGTGTTTTTGATTCAGGTGTTGAAATTACACAACCTCAATCACAAACGCATGATTTAATTACTGATAAAAGTGGAGGAGCTGATTTTACGTTGGTAAATTTATCTGGTGCAAAGATTAATGCTGTTGATGGTGGAACTTATGTATACGGCCTGCAAAAGAGAGAGCATGAAAATGCAAAGATTTGGTATTTGGCTGCAAAATTTAAGCCAGAACCAGAGCCAAGTCCTCAGCCAAGTCCAGATCCTTTAACGACTCCATCGACAGATGCACTATTGTCTATAGGAGTCACACCGCAGCTTATTTTTCATACTGAATTACAAACTTTGCGTGCTGATAGAGGCATTTTAGACAGAACTAAGAAGAATACTGCTCTGTGGAGTTATGTTCTAAGGGGTAAAGAACGCCTTGCTACAGGTCATACGCATTTTGATCTTGATCAAACAGGTGTTGTGTTGGGTACTGATGTATTGAGAGAGCTGACAAGTGGAGATTTGTTTATTGGTGGTTTTGGTAGTTATGATCACGCGCATATTGCACATGCACGCAAGGGCGTCAGTAATGTAGATGTTTATGGCGCAGGAATATATGCAACCTATTTTGATCAAGAAGGATGGTATGTGGATAGCATTTTGAAATATAATTACTACCAGAATAATCTTAGAGCTTTTTCTACAAATTCTGAAAAAATAGAGGGAGACTATCAACAGTCAGCATTCGGAACATCCTTTGAAGCGGGTTATCGTTTTCAGATAGAGCATAATAGTTGGGTACAACCTTATGGTCAGTTAACATGGTTGCAGGTTGAAAACAAGAATATCAGGCTTTCGAATGGTATGATCGGCGATATAGGCTCTGCTACATCATTGCAAAGTGCTTTGGGTCTATTTATAGGGCGTGACTTTACTATTAAGGAAAACACTCAAGTAACAACTTATATTGCAGCATCTTGGTTACGTGAGTATATTGATAATAATTATGTGACGATTAATAAACAGAATAAGTTTATAACTGATTTATCAGGGAATACTGGGAAATTTGGACTTGGTTTGAAAGGTTCAGTAAGTGATAATTTAACGCTTTATGCAGAAGCAAATTATCTTAAAGGGAGTAAGAGGAAACAATCGGTTTCTGGTTTATTAGGTGTGCGCTATAATTTTTAGAAGTGCGTAAAAATTGAAAATATAAATATCCTTTGATCACGATTAGAAATGTTGCTGTTTTTAAGCTTGATATTTCAGTGATCAGAGGGTTTTTTTATTATAAATTCTTGAGAGGATTCTCTTGATAATCACATAGCGTTGGGTAAGATCATACACTGTTGTGTCAGTGAGATACTTCTGCTTAGCTTATATAAATAACTTCATTTTGTATTTTATTTAAATGAAGACGTAATATGTATATTTTAATGAGTTCAGTTCGATTTCTTTACTGTAAGTAATTATTTAATCTTGTTTTGCTTTTTGAAAACCATTTATGTACGGCTCTTAAAATACATTATGATATTAATTTGCAATATTAAATACATTATGATATTAATGAGAAAAATGAACAAGGGGATATCAATGTATAATAATTGTTAGCTTGGGAGTCTGGGTTGTGAAAAATGAATATAGATTGGTTTTTTGGTCGCTGGTAGTTAGTAGCTTTCTTACACAAAATGCAAATGCAGAGGAAAAAAAGCAAGGGGGGAGAGTTTTTTTTAATGGGTATGAAGTCCCTATTCGAAAAGGCAATAATCTTGAAAAAGTTTTACCTAAGCATTTGGGAGCTTCTTTGATGCAGGGGACCGTAATTGGAAACGGTCAGATTGAGGTTGTTAAAGATGGCGGAACTTCAATGAGTGCTACTGTAAAGGAGGGGGGAATACAAGTAGTTACCTCAAGAGGGTATGCGCATAATACTAAGATTGAAAGTGGTAAGCAGTTTGTTTTTGAAAGAGAAGGTTTCGGTTCTTCAGAGAGGCGGCCACAAGTGGTCAGGCCAAAGGGAGAAAATTCAAGGAGTGGAAGGCCTCCTCGAGATATAAGTGCTGTTGTTATAGGGGAGAGGAAAGCTAGTGCTTATGATGCTACAGTTTCCGGTGAAAATGGAAAATGGGGAGAGCAGAATGTATATGGTGGTGGGGAGGCTTGGAATACGCAGGTAAAAAAGGGAGGTATGCAAAGTGTTTTTAATAGTGGTTTTGCATCAGGTACTCAGGTTTTTGATGGTGGAGAGCAGCGTGTCTTAGCAAAAGGTAAGGTTGGAAGTGTTACGTTACACAATGGTGCTAAGCAAGTAGTGTATACTGGTGGAGAGTTGAGTGATTTATTAACAATCGGTAATGGAGCGCGATCGTGGGTAGAGATTGGTGCAAAGTTAGGAGGGAAAATAGATGTTAAAAGCGGAGGGCATCTTTATGTTTATGGTAGTGATAATAAAGCTCGTATTATAGGGGAAAGATTTAAGTTAGATCAGGAAGGGGCTATGGAATTATTTTCTGTTAATGTACAGAGGGGAACAGGCGCTTCATCGATTCACATAACAGATTTAAGTGGTCATGGAAAAATTCATTTACCTACTAGTGATTATAGTGGGCGTTATCCTCAGTTGAACGTTGATAATTTATCAGGAGATTTACATTTTATTATAAATCTTGGCGGAGGGTATTACGGTAATTCTTTTATCCGCATTAAAGAGAATAGTAGTGGTAATCACAAAGTAAGCATTGTCGATACAGGTGTTGAATATGCAAACTCTTCCACATTAACGAGTAAGTTGAATTTAATTTCTGATGCTGTTGGAGGAGCTCAGTTTGCTTTGGCGAATCTCTCTGGCAATGGAATTGAAAATGTCGATTTGGGAGCTTATAAGTATAAGCTAGGATACGATGAAAAGAGTCAAGAGACTGATGATGAGAAAGATAAAAGAACTTGGTATTTGGCTTTAGATACTGAAAATAGTAAAAATTTCACTTCTTTGCGTAAAAGTCGGAAACGTCGGGTTATTGATCTAGATTATGAAGATGATGGTTCAGGGTATGGTGGATATACGGCTAATGAGATCTCCCTTCCTTCATCTTTAGAGAGTATGCAGACTGCTAATTTTTCAACCACTCCATCAACTGATGCCATATTGTCTATGGCTGTCGCTTCTGAGCTTATCTTCTATAATGAATTAGATGCTCTGCGTACTGGAAGGGGCATTATAGACAGAACTAAGAAAAATACTGCTCTATGGACCGCTCTTTTTAAAGACAAAGAACGCCTCTCTACAGGTCATACACATTTTGATCTTGGTCAAACAGGTATTGTGTTGGGTGCTGATTTGTTGAAAGAACTGATAAGTGGAAATCTGTTTATTGGTGGTTTTAGTAGCTATGATCAAGCACGTATTACGCATAAAGCTGGTGGTGTGAGTGGTGTAAACACTTACAGTTTAGGGATTTATGCAACCTATTTTGATCATAACGGATGGTATTTGGATGGTATTGTAAAATATAATAGTTACCAAAGTGACCTTAAGGCTGTTTCTACAAATGGTTTAGCGATACAAGGGAATTATCGACAATCAGCTTTAGGAACATCTTTTGAAACCGGTTATCGTTTTGAGACAGGGTACAATAGTTGGGTGCAACCTTATAGCCAATTTTCATGGGTACGTGTTGCAGGTAAAGAAATTGAACTTTCGAATGGTATGAGGGGTGATATAGATGCCTCCACATCGTTCCGAACAGAAGTAGGGGTTTTATTAGGGCGTGACTTTAATGTGGGTGATAGCGCTTTTGTAAGTTATCTTACAGCTTCTTGGCGGCGTGAGTATATTGATGATAATCATACAACGATCAACAAAAAATATAAATTTATAACTGATTTATCAGGGAATACCGGAAAATTTGGACTTGGTTTAAAAGGTTCAGTAAGTGATAATTTAACGCTTTATGCGGAAGTAAATTATCTTAAAGGGAGTAAGAGGAAAGGCTCAGTTAATAGTTTAATTGGTTTGCGTTATAGTTTTTAGAGGTATTATTTGAAATATTAACTGCATAAGTCTTTTTGATCATTGTAAAGATATAATTTTTATTAAAGATTTATTGATCAGCAGGTTGGTGAAAGGGAAGTAAATTGTAGTTTATATCATAATATAAGATCATAGATTCTTTTGTGTATTACGGTTTTGTCTTTTTAGCGATGAGGGGTTTATTTTTTTCGATGTGGTTAGTGTAATTTTATTCTATGAGAGCCTCGTTGTGCTTTGTTTTTTAAATTGATCATCTAACACATCAAAAAGTAAGGTTGTTGTTTTAATATAATTGAGATGTAAATGATCTTAATTAAAATTTTGATCATGGTGGATAATGAATAATTGTAAAGGTTATATGGGCTATATATTTGATGAGCTAAAGCTTTCCAATATCAACAAGTTATATTCATTATCGATAAGTAAGAGATCTGGCTCAGTAACGAATAGTTTTCAATACAACGCAGTATGCGTCAATAAAATTCCTTGATATTCTAGTATCATTAGCGTGAATATAATTCTTGTGATTTTGTATCAGCCAGATATCATTTAGTATTTAAAATAAGAGATTAATAATCACGACTACCTTTAATTTATTGAAGTACATTCTATTAAAATTATTGTTTAGAAAATTAATGCAGATTAAGTGGCGATCACTTGGCAAAATCTTCTTTGCTCGCTATAGAATAGAGAGAGTTACACAAGTGAAATAAAGGTAGTTAAATGGCTATAGAACGTACATTTTCGATGATTAAACCAGATGCAACACGTCGTAATTTAACCGGAGCAATTACAAAAATGCTTGAAGATACAGGTTTACGTGTTATCGCCTCTAAACGTGTGTGGATGAGTCGGCGTGAAGCTGAAGGATTTTATGCTGTTCACAGAGAGCGTCCATTCTTTGAGGAGCTTGTAGAATTTATGTCTTCTGGTCCAACTGTTGTGCAGGTTTTAGAAGGTGAAAATGCAATCATGAAAAACCGTGAAGTTATGGGAGCTACGAATCCTGCAGATGCAGAGATGGGGACGATTCGTAAGGTACACGCTCTGTCGATTGGAGAAAATTCTGTTCACGGTTCAGATAGTCCTGAAACTGCAAAGACAGAAATAGCTTATTGGTTTTCTGATACTGAAATTGTTGGTTAATGATTAAATTTAAGTTATCTGTAAGATACAGAAACTCCCAATAATATCTTGGGAGTTTTTTACAAGGTTACTAATTTTTCTAAACTAAAAATGTGTGTGAAGATCACAATCTTTTCTGCTTGAGTGATTCCTGTTCTAATGTCATCAGATTATGTGATGGTCCTTTTTCTCTAATTCTTAATAAAGATAAAGCAATGGGCACAACTCATTTAAAGCTGTTATTCATTATTTAACAGCTCCTCTTGTAAATTTATGCTAATAATATCTAAGTGAAAGTGTATTCAGTGTAGATATGTTCAGCATGATGCTAGCTTAGTTTAGTTGGCTAAAAGACAATATAATGATAATGACGCATCATGAATTTTTAAATTTCGTCATTGATATTCAAAGTAATACAGATCCTGTGTAGAAGGTGTCAGATTCTTTTTAGTCGCTGGTTGTATAAAAAGCACAATTTCGATATTTGTATTTTACGTGATGACATGTTTTAAGCCTGCACGGAAGTAATCCCATCCTGTCCATAATGTAAGAAGAGCTGAAATCCACAACATGGCTATGCCAAATTCTATTGTATAAGGGATAATTTTATTACCAGCTGGGCCTGCTAAAAGAAGGATGATGGCTATCATTTGGACAAAGGTTTTCCATTTCGCAAGACGAGAAACAGGAACACTAACTTTCAGTTCAGCTAAATATTCACGTAATCCTGATACGAGAATTTCTCGGCATAGAATGATAATTGCTGCCCAAAGAGTCCATCCCGCGATAGTACTATCCGCAGCAAGCAATAATAAGCAGGCAGATACAAGAAGCTTATCCGCAATTGGATCCAACATGCGACCAATATTAGATGTTTGCTCCCAAATACGAGCAAGATAGCCATCAAGAAAGTCAGTAATGGACGCAATAATAAAAATGGAAACAGCAGTCCAACGTGCGATATCGCTTGATTGTAGCTGCCCTTCTAAAAAAAAGCACGCCACAACGAGTGGAACTGCGACAATACGTGCATAAGTCAAAATATTTGGGAAAGAAAAGGTATGATCCTTCTTCATAGAGCCGTTTTCCATCCTTTATAAATTTAGTATATGTTATAAATCTAAGTAACAAGGCAAAGATTATGAGACAAGCTTTATTTTTAATTAAAATGGTTATGAATGTTTTGCGCTATCGTAATAGAAATTCCTGAAACTTTTGTTAAGTCTTCTACAGATGCATTGGCGATGGCTTTGGTGCTTCCAAAATAGTTCAGCAAAGCACGTTTTCTTGTCGGACCTATATTGTTGATTTCATCAAGTGGATTTTTAAATGTTTCCTTTTTTCTTTTTGTTCTATGAGTCCCAATTGCAAAACGGTGTGCTTCATCACGTAGACGTTGCAAAAAATAAAGAATCGGATCACGTGGGGAAAGTGTAAAGGAAGGTTTTCCTTGTATAAAGAATCGTTCGCGGCCTGCTTCACGATCAGTGCCTTTCGCTATGCCTACTACTGTGACAAGATCATCCACTCCCAATTTAGATAATATTGTACGGACAATATTTGTTTGTCCTTCACCACCATCAATTAAGATGAGGTCAGGCCACATAGGAAAAGAATTTTCATCCTCTATATCTTTATTTTGGGTGGGCAAACCATATGTTTTGATGAGGCGCGAAAATCTTCGTTCAATGACCTCCTTCATCATGCCTAAATCATCTCCAGGTGTGATATCAGTCGAGCGAATATTGAATTTGCGATATTGATTTTTGATAAATCCTGTTTGGTTAGCAACAATCATGATACCGACTGCATTTGTACCCATGATATGTGAATTATCATAAACTTCTAAACGGTTTGGAGTGCGAGGCAGTTGGAATATTTCAGCAAGATTCTGAAAGAGTTTTGTATATGTTGACGTTTCAGAAAGTTTTCGCCCGAGTGCTTCATGAGCATTCGTATAAGCATGGTTAATCAGGGTTTTTCGTTCACCGTTTCGTGGTAAAGATAAGGATATTTTGCAGTGTGCTTTTAAACTTAATGCCTCTGTAAGAAGCACTGCTTCTTCAATCTCTTCAGATAAAAGGATGAGTTTTGGAATTGGCTTATTATCATAAAATTGGGCGATAAAACTTGCTAAAATCTCAGCACTAGAAAAAGATGGATCTGCTTTTGGAAAATAAGCTTGATTTCCCCAATTTTGTCCCATACGAAAAAAGAATACTTGAATACAGGTTATGCCGCCCTGTTGTGCAATAGCAAATACATCCGCTTCTTCTATCGTGCGAGGGTTAATGCCTTGGTGGCTTTGTACGTGAGAAAGGGCCGATAAACGGTCACGATAGTTTGCAGCTCGTTCAAAATCAAGATTTTCTGCGGCTTTATGCATGGCTTGCACCATGTCTTGTTTAATTGATTGGCTTTTTCCAGAAAGGAAAGCTCTTGCTTCTTTTACGAGCTTTATATAGTCACTATTGTTAATTTCATTCGTACAAGGGGCTGAGCATCGCTTTATTTGGTAAAGTAAGCAAGGTCGTGTACGATTTTCAAGAACTGAATCCGTACAGGTTCGTAATAAAAAGGCACGTTGTAGAACATTAATTGTTTGTGTAACCGCACTAGCAGAGGCAAACGGTCCAAAATAATGAGCTTTTCGCGTTCGAGCACCACGATGCTTGTAAAGTGCAGGGATCCGATGATCATCGGTAATAATGATATAAGGAAAGCTTTTATCATCGCGCAATAATATATTAAAACGTGGTTGTAATCTTTTGATGAGATTAGCTTCTAATAATAAAGCTTCTATTTCTGTATGGGTAACAACAAACTCCATATGAGATGTTGCACGAATCATACGGATAATACGGTTATTATGGCCGTGTTCATGGGTATAGTTTGAAACTCGTTTTTTTAGATTACGTGCTTTGCCAACATAAAGAACATCGCCATATTCATTAAACATCCGATAAACCCCTGGTTTATGGGGAAGATGTTTGACAAATTCTTGTATGAGCGCAGATCCTTTGGGTCCATTATTACTCTCATTGTTTCGATTGGCACTATCCCATATAATATCAGATAGAAAAGGTAGATTTTTTTCTTCATTTGGACAAGAAGGTGTATTGCTTTTTCGGGTCATCTAGCTTTTCCAGCAATATTTTTATTTCTCACATGAGATGTTTTTTCCATTAAACGCTATCATGTGTATATTTATAGTTTTTTGTTCCATAAATAATGCATATAGCATGATATTTTAGTCGCATTATTTTAATCAAATACTACAAAGATAATTTGACAAAGCAATTTTATGCAACTGTCAACCTACGACCAATTTGATTGAAATGGTAATTTTTATTAATCACAGATTTTTAGATGGTTTTGTTTAAAAATTAAGTTTGTGATTTTGGTTGTGATTTTATGCATTGCTGGTTGATGATTATCTGAGAATTTTTAAAACAGTATAAAGTGATGTACTGAAATGTATTTTTTATAATATTTATATTTTTGATATTTATTAAAATTTGAAAGACTTTTATGCAACTAAGCCTTCATCATTTATCCATTGATAAGTAATGTGCGCACTTTTATCTTGTCTGAGACAAGTGATAAGAAAAGGGCTAATTTTTCTCATTTCTTCTTCAAGAAGATAAGGAGGATTAATAAGAATCAAACCGCTTCCATTCATCGTGGGCAAGATTGAATTTTCTCGGATACGCATTTCGAGTTGTAGAATTTTGGGAATATCTGTTTTATGAAGTGCATGAAGAAAATTTTCAATGTCTTTATCGTACTTAACAGGATACCATAAGGCGTAAATGCCACCTGGAAAACGCCGATATGCTTTCACTAATCCTTCAATAAGACGGGAAAATTCACCAGGATTTTCAAAAGGGGGATCAACAAGGATGAAGCCGCGTTTTTCTTTTGGAGGTAGGTGAGCATTTAAAGATAGCCAACCATTCAGATGCAGCACTTTTGTTTGGTAATCACCGGAAAAATTATTGGCTAAAGTTTGGTAATCTTCATCATGCAATTCAATGGCAGTGAGTCGATCTTGTTTACGTAACAATTTGCGAATGAGAATAGGTGATCCAGGATAGAATGTGATTTCTCTATTATTTTCTTGATTAAATGCATAAATCACATCAAGCCATGGATCAAGGAGTGTTTGTAAATCTTCGGGAATAGGGTTGGATAAAATTCGTCCAATACCCTCACGCCATTCTCCTGTTTTTTGCGCTTCTAGGGAAGAGAGATCATACAATCCGATCCCAGCATGCGTGTCTATAACACGAAAAGCTTTCTCTTTTCGCTTGAGATATTCTACGATGCGTGTGACAATGACATGTTTAAAAACATCAGCAAAATTGCCAGCATGATAGATATGCCGATAATTCATAAAATAGACTCTACTGTATACGATTGTTGATCAAGTTTCTAAATGTATGATAATAATTCTTACATCAGTAAAGCGCTATTAAAAACAATATATCTTACAAAAACGAATGTTTTTTAAGATTGTCGGTTGATATAATTGTGTTATTCTTTACATCAATAAAGTTTTCATGAACAAAAGATTCAAAAGGTTGCGTGCGGATTTTTGATAACAAAACCATTTTGCAGAAGACCAGTTTGGTTTATCTAGTATCCAAAAGAAACTTATTCATGAAGATTTCTTATCCATTTTTATAGCTTTTATTATATGCTTTTTTCAAAGATTATATTTTAAATTTTTTGATATAGCCTTATCAATGGGCGATGAAAATATCAGGTGGTGATCCTGAAAATGTTCGTCTTCAATCAAAGCAAGTATAGGAAACTGTTTTTAACAAAAACGAGGCCTGCTGCTTTTGGTGCTGTTGTTTTATCGTTTCCCTATATAGCTTTATAGCACCAAGGCTTTATAAAAATGAGCGTATGGCTTTTTTACCATTTCTCATGGGTGCACCGATTTTATTTTTAGTTTGAGGAGCATTTGTTTATGGTCTGTTAGCGTCGATAATGCTTTGGTCTAGTCTTTCTCAACAATTTTTCTGGATCTTCATTAAGGATAGAGTGTATAGCCTGTATTTCAGATTATCTGAGTTTTATAGCATCGTTGATCTTGATTTTTGGTTTGATTTTCCAATTACCTCTTATTACTAGTCTCTTAACGAAGGTTGGATTGTTAACATCTCATATGTTAATATCCATTTGAAAGTGAGCTATTCTGATTTCCTTTATTATTGCGGCTATGGTGACGCCATCAGATTTTTACTATGTTTGCCAGTAACGCTACCAACCGCAGTTCTCTATGAGGTATCGATTTTAATAGTTCACTGGATAAAAAAGAGAGAGAAATCCTCTTAATGAAAGTTTATATTTTATATGATACGAGGTTTATGGAAACGGTACAAATGAGGAATTTTTATGCTTGACATTAAATGGATACGTGAAAATCCTGAAAAATTAGATGAAGCACTAGCAAGTAGAGGCATTGAACCACATGCTGAACGCTTAATAGCACTTGATCTTGAACGTCGGTCGCATGTTGTCGAAGTTCAATGTGCACAAGAGCGCCGCAATTCAGCTTCTAAAGAAATAAGACAAGCTTTGGCTGCAGGTGATCAAAAAACTGTTGAGCGTATTAAAGCTGAGGTTGAGGAGATTAAAACTTTTCTTTCTTCTGCCGCAATAAAAGAAAAGCGATTAACCGAGAGTCTTGAAAAAATACTATCAGCTATACCAAATATTCCGTTAGATTCTGTTCCAAAGGGTGAAAATGAAGAGGCCAATATTGTCATTCGACATTTTGGTACGCCCCCGACATTTAATTTTATACCAAAAGAACATTTTGATCTTGGTCAAAATCTTAAGCAGATGAATTTCGAGCGAGCAAGTCGTTTGTCGGGTGCACGTTTTACTGTACTTTCAGGGGCGTTAGCTCGGCTTGAACGTGCATTAGGTCAATTTATGCTTGATGTGCATGTTAATGAGCATGGTTATGAAGAAATTTCTCTTCCTCTTCTTGTGCGTGATGAGATTGTTTATGGAGCAGCGCAACTGCCGAAATTTTCTGATGATCTTTTTCGGACTACAGATGGGCGGTGGCTCATTTCTACGGCAGAAGTGCCATTAGTCAATTTGGTAAATGGTGAGGTTCTTCATGAATCAGATTTACCATTGCGATTTTCCTCTCTCACCCCTTGTTTTCGTTCAGAAGCAGGAGCAGCCGGTCGTGATACACGTGGTATGCTACGTCAACACCAGTTTTGGAAGGTGGAGATGGTATCGATTACCACTGAGGAACAGTCCTTAATTGAGCTGGAACGTATGACAGAGTGTGCAGAAGATGTATTGAAGCGGCTTGAGTTGCCTTTTCGTACTGTGGTTCTTTCTACTGGGGATATGGGGTTTGCTTCATGTAAAACTTATGACATTGAGGTTTGGCTCCCGGGTCAAGGGTGTTACCGTGAAATTTCAAGTTGTTCAGTTTGTGGTGATTTTCAAGGACGACGTATGAATGCTCGATATCGTAAAGACGGAGATAAAACATTGCATTTTGTGCATAGTTTGAATGGTTCAGGTACCGCTATCGGTCGTTGTCTTATCGCTATTCTTGAAAATTATCAGCAGGCTGATGGATCGATTATTATTCCAGGTGCTTTGCAACCTTATATGAAAGGCATAAGTCGTATCACTGCCTAAATAGGGCAAAGTGAAGTTGGTATAGGTAGGTTTATTGCTGATGAATGATAATTGATCTGTACAGTGAGTGATAATTCTGTAAGGAGATCACTCATGCATGAAAATAGCCACCGCATTGGAGATTGAATGGCATTATGGAGCAGAAGGATATTTTACAATTTCGTGAGAAATTAGCAAGCCTTGTGCTGAAAATGCGTAGTAAGGGAATTGATGATGTAAATTTTTTTGCAGCATTTGAGAAAATTCCACGTCAATATTTTGTTTCTTCCCCTTGGCTTAATAGTGCTTATGATAATAAAGTTATTCCAATTGAATGCGGTGAATATATTGAGCGTTTGGAGGAGCAGCTTCTGATTCTCTTTGCGTTGTCATTGAGAAAAAAGCACCGTGTTTTAGAAATTGGTACAGGCTCTGGTTTTTGTTCTGCTCTTATCGCATATTTAAGTGATCGTGTAGTAACAGTTGATCGTTATAAAACACTTGTTGATCTAGCACGACAAAAATTTCAAACTTTAGGAATTGAAAATATTGTTGTGCATCAAATTGATGGTAGTCGAGGTGTTACAGGTTTTGGGCTATTTGACCGTATTCTTATTTGGCCATCACGCTCTGATGAACCAGAAGAGTTTTTAGAGCTTTTAACTGGAAATGGTATTCTTATTCAAGCTATTGGACCAGATGAAGGAGTGCAGATGGTTACACGTTATATAAAAAATGGTAGCCGATTTAAGCGCTTAGAAATGTTTCAAGCGCGCTATCAACCTTTTATTAAAAATGTTGCGGCAGTTCTCTAATTTTGCGATTAAGAATCGCAAAATATTCCATTCGTTTACCTGATGATGAGTTCAATTTGATCTTTTTATCAGGATGTTCATGGATAAAATGTTTAATTTTAACTTTTAGGTAATATTAGCAATATTTAATAGAGTCAGTTGAGCATTGGCTAATGAGAAGATTCATGTATTTGAAAACTTTGAATGACATTTTTCGGTATAATTTTCAGAAGATTGCTCTTTTAGCAATAGCAACAATAATTACAGGTTGTAGTTCTGGCACACAGCGTTTTTTTGATGGTTTTTATGAGGGAGAAGCGTCTACTCAGTTAACTGAAAATACAGCTATGTCTGCTGATAGACGAATAATATCGCAAAGCAGTGTAATACAAAGTGATGAATTGCCACCTGTGGAACCGCTTCATTCTTCAGGGGATCATAATCATGCTTCATATAATTTTTCAAGACAAGAGGCAGGGTCGTCTTTTCGCGAAAACAGGGTTTCTCCTGATGGACGGATTATGGGTTCACCGCCGCAAAATCTTGGAACGCTTTCTCGTTCAAATGTGAATAATCCTTCCATTTTTCAAAAGGGATCCTATATCGTGCAGAGTGGAGATACACTATTTAGTATCGCACAGCAAAAGGGAATCAGTGTCGAGTCATTAAAAGTAGCAAACGGTATGGGGGACAATGCTATTTATATCGGTCAAAAACTCGTTATTCCAGATAAACAGACAGTTGTAACTTCGAATGCTCAAAATAATGCTGTAGGTTCATCGACAACTACATCTTCAACTCAATCTAAAGGTATGTCCTTTGTTAAAAAAGAGGAGATATCTGCTGCATCACGCTCTGTAAACACTGCACCTGCTGCAATAATTAATACGCCAGATGTTAAAAAGAATGTTTCTAAGCAGATGACGACTTCAAAATCTGCAAGTAATTCTTCGAAGACGGTTAAGGATTCAGATAATATTACTGTTCCCCAAGCAACAGGAGTTTCCAAGATGCGTTGGCCGGTACGAGGGCGCTTGTTAAGTCACTTCGGGCAAAAAAAGGGGACAATAACCAACAGAGGGATAGACATTAATGTACCTGAAGGTTCATCAGTAAAGGCAGCTGAAAACGGTGTTGTTATCTATGCAAGTGATGGATTAAAAGAACTTGGAAATGTTGTCATGATTCGACATGAGGATAACATTATCACTATTTATGGTCATAATAGCAAACTTACTGTAAGTAGAGGGCAAAGAGTAAAACGTGGTGATGAAATTGCTAAATCGGGTGTTTCAGGAGATGCTACAACACCGCGTGTTTATTTTGAAATACGTCAAAATTCTGTACCCGTCAATCCTGCTCAGTATTTAGAGAACTGACTCGGTTTCTCCAATTTTAAAAATTCATTTATATTAAACGCTATGATATCAGTTTATTTAACGTAGGTGTTTTTCAAGTTCCTGTATAAAACTGTGTAAGCTTATCAGAATTTTCTGTGTTGTGCTTTAATAAAGCATCACAGTAATTTTAGGGTTGTTTTATAGGCTATAATGGTGAACATTAGCATCAATCGAGAATATTTTTGATATCTATGATGAGTAATTTGATTAGGGATGTTTTGATCTAATTGTACGTTCTGTAGTATAGATAGATGAAAACTCATTGGTACAGTTCTTGTAATCGCGTAATATGCAATTTTTACGCATTGTTGATGCAATGATTGAGATTGATGGCAATACAATTAACGCGGTTAACGGCTTTGGGTATAATTTTTTAAGGTTTCTAAACAGGATGATCAGCCTAATCACTAAGGTTGAATTTCATTTAAATAAAATGGCATACATGAATAATTATTAATCTAATTTTAAGGTAGGGAAGCCTATTTTTTGCTTTCTGTTTTTCCAATGAATGAGAAAGATAGTCTTTATTCATATACAAAAAGTGATATAAATCTGTTTTTTATATATTTTTTCTCGTTGCCTTTTAGCTCTTAAGGCTCTATTTCCTTTAGAAAAATTATAACTGCATGATGTGGTTGTTAGAGTTAATAGTACCTAAGTGATTTTTTCTCTGAATCAAGAGCTTGTTTTGATTAGAGTGAAAAATACTTAAAGTTTAATCTGTAGGAGATAAAAATGTTGATTACCAATGCTCAGGCTCAGGCTCAGGCTGCAGGTGGTGCTGCTGGCGGAACGTCGTTCGTTACCTTTATTCCTTTTATTTTAATTTTTGTGATTATGTATTTTTTAATTATTCGCCCGCAGCGTGTGCAAATGAAAAAGCGGCAAGAAATGCTTAATGCTGTACGTCGTGGAGATGTAATTGTAACAGGTGGCGGTATCATTGGTAAGGTTATAAAGGTTCATGATGAAATTGGTGAATTAGAGGTTGAAATTGGTGAGGATATGCATATCCGCATTCTGCGTTCAACATTAGCTGATGTGCGGGTTAAAGGTGAGCCAGTTTCAGAAGAGAAAGCAACACCTAGTGCTAAGGTAAAAACACCTAAAAAGTCTGGAAATAAAACCACAACAAAAGACAGCGTGGCTGTTGCTAAAAAAGCAAAATCTCCATCAGAGGAAGAGAAACCAAAAGCGTAATCGTGATTTATAACATCTCTGTAAAAAAACAGAGATGTTTTAGATCTGTGAAGAGCGTTTTATTCATGGGTGTTTCAGAAATGTGAGCTGTTTTAGCCATAATGTTAAGTGTTGTGCATAATTGAAGTTGTTTCTTTTGAAGAAAGAGAGATAGTGTAAATTTCTCATTTTTAATGGGCATAAGGCATTGAGTGTGCTTTATCGGAATTTCTTTTTACATTATTGGCAACATTTTTGTGTGTTCATTACTTTAAGCACTGTTGGATAGGAAAAATTTTGTATTGATATTGCTATAGGCGTTATTATCAGAACCTATAATGCATCAATGTTTGTTGCTGTTTTTTTTAAGTGAAAAAGCGCAATAAGGGAGCAAAAAAGGAATACTTATTATGTCTCATGCAATTCAAGTGCGCGAAGCGCATTTCCCAGGGCGAGCGCCTATTGATGCTTATGGAAATGGTGGTTTTCGTTTCGCCGATATGTCGCATCAAGGTTCTATTATATGTGTACCATCAGGCGTTTATGGTATTGATATGGTGGGGCCTATGCCGAGTCGGGACGATATCTCTCGCATTTTACAAGAAGCGGATGAGATTGAGATTTTTTTGATAGGCACAGGGATTGAGTTATTACGTTTACCTGAAGAGTTACGAGTAGTTTTATGGGAAAAGCGTATTTCAACAGATACAATGAGTACAGGAGCAGCAGTGCGCACATTTAATGTTCTTTTGTCTGAAAATCGTGCAGTTGCTGCGTTGTTGTTTGCAGTAGAATGACACATTTTCTTCCTCATTGTCTCAGTGTTTTACGTGCTACAGATCGTGATCGCTATATATCGGTGTTATTTGCACCTAAAAGAAAACGCAGAGCATTAGCTGCTCTTTATGCTTTTAATGCAGAAATTGCTCGTATTCGCGAAAGTGTAAGTGATCCGCTTATTGGTGAAATGCGATTACGTTGGTGGTACGATTCCATTGCTAATAGCACAGTACCAAATGGTGAAAATAATCCGATTTTGAATGAGTTGCTGGAAACAATTATTCTATTTAATTTACCTAAAGAAGCTTTTTTACAGTATTGTGATGCACGGATTTTTGATCTTTACAATAACTCGATAATAACCATTCACGATCTTGAGAGTTATTGTTATAAAACAGCAAGTAAAATTTTGCAGCTTGCATGTCAGATATTGGATTTTGATTCAGCAAAAAATTTCACCGATGCCTGTGAGCATGGTGGAGTTTCTCAAGCATTAAGCGGTATATTACGTCTTTTGTCGTTAATGCAATCACGATATCAATGTTATTTTCCTTCTGACATGCTGAGAGCTCTGGGAATAGACAGAGAAGATTTAGAGTCTAATCGTATCACCGATAAACAAAAATGTCAGATGATTGAAGCTATGGTAGCTTTATCGCGAGATCATTATCTTAAGTTTTATGAATATTCTATTATTTTACCTGAAACACTCAAACCCGCATTTCTCCCGTTAGCCATTACACCAGTGTCTCTTCAAAAGGCATTAAAATTGGAAGCTGAAGTTTTTCAAAATAGCATAAATTCTTCATTACTTCATCGTTATTGGTTAATAACAAAAACAGCTATTTGTGGTAATTTTCCAAAATTATCATAGAGCTTTGATAACAGATCACTTACCCTGATCATATGAGAATATCCTAAATTAGTTAGATCTAACATTCTTTGTGCATCAAAAAATATTTCAGAAATCCATTTATTGTTTTTTCGTAACCCTCAAAATTTACAAAGCAGCTAACGCTATATAGAGATATAATTTATCTGAGATTTTTCAGGAGAGAAAATAATCCCGCTCTCTTTATTAAAGGCAAATTATTTGTCCTTAATATTTAAAGCGGGGTAAGATTTTTACTGAGATGTACTGAAGAGTTGATTGTAGTTAGATCCATTAATTTCTATAGGGTGTTCTTCATTTGCAATTTGTAGCATGCCAAGCTTTAAATCCTCTTTCAGCGTCATATCCATATCTTCACGTATATCAGACGGAATAGTTTGAGCCGTTACATTTTTAGGTATAGATGATTCTGTTATTTTATAAATGATACGGTTCGTTGCAACCGCACCTTTTATGATGCCATAATGACCTTTCGGGCCAGAAAATAATGCTTTAACTCCTTCAATGCCAAGAATATCTGATGAGTCTTGACGCCGTAAGGCTGGTGTTGTTTTCTTTTTAACGCTGAGTTTAGCAGCAAGAGAATCAAGGCTTTTCCCTTCAGTAAGCTGTTTGAGAATATTGTTAGCTTTTTCATCAAGGAGTTGTTGAATTTTTGCATTTTTCCATTCAGCAACAGCCTCTTTTTCAACCTCTTCAAGAGCTTTATCACGAGCAGGAGTGATTGCATCCACTTGATACCAGAGATAACCTCCTTCTTGAAGGGAGAGTGGATCAAGTTCAGAGCCTTCTGTTGCCTGATAAATAGCACTCAAAACAATCTCTTTTTGAGGTAAATCTGTGAGCATTACGCCCTCAATTGTTTTGCCTTCTTTATCAATTGTGATTTGACGAAGAGATAAATTATATTGATCAGCAAGTTCTTTAAGAGAAGCACCTTCAAAACGAGCATTTTCAATTTCTGTATATTTACTGCGTAAATCGGTTACGGCGCGATTTTGGGCAAGTGTTTGGCGAATGTCTTGTTCTATATCTTCAAAAGGGATAGGGCCTGAAGGTATAATCTGCATAACACGAACGATTATAGGGCCTTGCAAGTCGTTGATAACGGCACTAATTTGCCCTTGTTTAAGCTCAAAAATGTCAGATGCCAAATAATTAGGAAGCTCACTTTCTGCTAAAGGGCCCTTTTTTATATCTTTAAGAGTCTTTTTTTCAGATTGAACGAGTTGATCAAAACTCATGCCATTGGCTATTTTTTGGGCTGCTTTATCAGCGGCTTCTCGTGTGGGGAAGCGTAATTCTTCAATGATACGTTTTTCAGGCACTGTAAAACGCGAAGCATTTTGATTGTAATAAGTCATAGCTTCATTTGCTGAGATGTTTTCCAATTTTACAAAATCATTTGGGGTGATCGATAATAAAGAGACGGTGCGATATTCCGGAGCACGAAACATATTTCTATGAGTATCAAACCATTTTTGTAATGTCTCTTTATTGGGGGTAGAAATTTTTTTCTCTTTTTCTAAATTAACGACAAGATAATCGGCGGTACGTTTTTCTTCACGATGAAGGGCAAACGCTTCATAAAAGAGATTGGGTATCTTTGCTCCGGATAATGATGCTAAAATGAGCTGATTACGTTTTTCTCTTTGAGTGTAATAATCGAGAAAATGACTTTGGCTAATATTTAATTGCTGAAGATAGTTAAGAAATAAGTTTCGGTTGAAATTTCCATTTGTTTGAAAAATACTATCAGAACTAATAATGTGAGCTAGCGCATCTTGTGAAAGACTAATTTTCATTTTACGCGCTTGTTCATCAAATAGGATATCCTGCTGTAATTGATAGAAAACAAAAGCAGGAATTCCATATTGCTGAATTTCATCTGGTGAAAGCATTCGCCCTAGCTGAGAAGCAAGTGCGAGACGTAAGCTATAATCAGCAAGTGCAAGACGGTAATCATCAACAGTTATGACAGATTTTCCAGAAGTAAGAAGATTGCTCTCATTCTTTATGTTTAATTGCGGTATACCCCACAAAAAGACAAAGCATAAAAGCAAAATAGCGAAAAAAATCTTAGTAACCCAAGAATTTGTAGTGTTCCTTATGGAGTCAAGCATTGTTTAATTCCATCTTTAGCACAGTTGTTGTCAAAGTCATGATAGAATCCAAAACATAACAGAATCTAAAATAATAACAAAATTTGCAATAAAGATGCATAAGATGCAAGCTTAAATACTTGCTTTCATTCTATAATTTGTTACTTAAAAGCAGTAAATCTTGTTAGGATAATTTTTGAGGTAAAAATATGACTTCTAGTATTCGGCCTTTGCTTGCCGGAAATTGGAAAATGAATGGGACTAGCGAATCTCTTAGAGAATTACGGGCTATTGCTTCTGGTATTGATTCTGACCGAGATCGTTGCTTTGAAGCGCTTGTTTGTGTTCCAGCAACACTTTTATCACGTGCTTCTGATATATTAAGTGATGAAAATATTTTTTTAGGGGGGCAAGATTGCCATTTTAATGATAGTGGTCCTCATACTGGAGATATTTCGGCATGTATGCTTAAAGAAGCAGGAGCAAGTCATGTCATTCTTGGACATTCAGAGCGCCGTACAGATTATCGTGAAAGTGATGCAATTGTCTGTGCTAAAGTGAAAGCTGCGTGGCGGGCAGGTCTTGTGGCTCTTATTTGTATTGGTGAAACATTAGAAGAGCGTGAAAATAACACAGTGTTGGATGTGCTTGCACAGCAACTTAAAGGATCCGTGCCAGCGGGAGCAATGGATCACAATACCGTTATTGCTTATGAACCGAGATGGGCTATAGGTACAGGAAAGACACCTACTTCAGAAGATATTGCACAAGTGCATGGTTTCATTCGTAAAGAGGTCAGCCATCGTTTTGGTGATGAGGGGCACAAAATACGCTTGCTTTATGGTGGATCAGTCAAACCATCCAATGCATCTGAGCTTTTGGAGACGAGTCACGTTAATGGTGCTCTGATTGGTGGAGCAAGCTTAAAAGCAACTGATTTTTTAACTATTTGCAACATTTATCGTAAATTATAAAGAAGAATTATGTTATGTTACCTCTTGGATTATGTGTAATTTATGTGTAAGTAATTTGTATTGTAAACAACAGTGTGTGGTTATAAAGAGCGGAGCTTATGCAAACAGTTCTAATTGTTATTCATTTTTTAATCGTTATTGTTTTAGTAGGGGTTGTGTTGATTCAACCTTCAGAGGGTGGTGGACTGGGTGTTGGCGGTGGTTCAGGATTTATGAGCACTCGTGGGACTAGAAATACGTTGACACGTTTAACGGCTATCTTAGCAATTTGTTTTTTTGTAACCTCTATTGCTCTTATCGTCGTTGGCAGTATATCGAACTCTAATTTGGATATTCTCAATCGTATTCCGGTTAATTCAGAACAGAATTCAATAAATAAAAATGCATCAGAAGGTGTCCCTTCACCTGGTAATGGAACTCAGCCTTCCATTCTTGAACAATTAGGTGGTGCTTCAACTTCTTCTCAAGAACAAAAAGGTTCAGCTGGTTCAGCGACTGACAATCCAGTTCCACCGCCGGTTAAAAGTCTAAATTCTGATAGTGAGTAATAGTTTAAGAATCGCTTTCATTTTTTCCAACATGAAAGCGATTTTTATTTTTTAAAAGTAATTTTTATGCATTTTTTGCTGGAAAAATTTTCATAAATTGCTTATCATCACAATCCCATGGCACGTTATGTTTTTATTACTGGTGGTGTGGTTTCTTCTCTAGGAAAAGGAATTGCAGCGGCGGCTTTAGCTGCGTTATTACAGGCTCGCGGATATCGTGTGCGAATCCGCAAGCTTGATCCCTATTTAAATGTTGATCCAGGTACGATGTCACCTTATCAGCACGGTGAGGTATTTGTGACTGATGATGGTTCAGAAACAGATCTTGATCTTGGTCATTATGAGCGTTTTACTGGACGTTCTGCTAATCGCCACGATAATATTACAACAGGGCGTATTTATCGTAATATTATTGAGAGAGAACGACGAGGTGATTATTTAGGAGCAACAGTTCAGGTTATCCCTCATGTTACTGATGAAATTAAGAATTTTATTACCACAGGAAATGAAGAATCCGATTTTGTTTTATGCGAAATAGGTGGAACAGTTGGTGATATTGAAGCAATGCCTTTTCTTGAAGCGATTCGTCAGCTTCATAATGAATTGCCAAGGCAAAGCGTTGTTTATATGCATCTTACGTTGATGCCTTATATTTCCTCTGCAGGAGAATTAAAAACGAAACCAACACAACACTCTGTTAAAGAATTACAATCAGTTGGTATTGCTCCGGATATTTTGTTAGTGCGTGCGGATCGACCTATTCCAGAATCAGAGCGGTGCAAGTTATCGCTTTTTTGTAATGTTCGTCCCAGTGCAGTCATTCAGGCATTAGATGTTTCAACAATTTACGATGTTCCTATTGCCTATCATAAAGAAGGTTTGGATTCAGAAATTCTCTCTGCTTTTGGAATTGATTCAGCGCCTGAACCGAAAATGGACCGTTGGGAAGATATTGCATATCGGATTCACCATCCTGAAGGAGAGGTCACGATTGCTATTGTTGGAAAATACACAGGTTTAAAAGATGCTTATAAATCACTTATTGAGGCAGTTGCACACGGTGGTTTAGCCAATAAAGTAAAAGTGAATATTGAATGGATTGAAGCGGAGATTTTTGAAAAAGAAGATCCTGCACTTTTTTTACAAAAAGTTCATGGGATTTTAGTGCCTGGAGCTTTTGGAGTGCGTGGCTCAGAAGGTAAAATTCGAGCAATTCAGTTTGCTCGGAATCATAAAATACCTTTTTTGGGTATTTGTTTTGGAATGCAATTGGCTTGTATCGAGGCAGTGCGTAATCTTGCAGGGATTGAGAATGCTTCATCAAGTGAGTTTTGCGAAACAAAAGATTCTGTTGTTGGTTTGATGACTGAATGGCTTAAAGGAGATGTTTTTGAAAAACGCACAGCATCTGGAAATTTGGGGGGGACAATGCGTCTTGGTGCTTTTATAGCTCAATTAAAAAAAGATAGTCATATCTCCAAAATTTATGGGACAACCAGTATTTGTGAGCGGCATCGTCATCGTTATGAAGTGAATATTCATTATAAAGATATATTGGAACGATTTGGATTTGTTTTTTCTGGTATGTCTCCAGATGGTGTTCTGCCTGAGGCAATAGAATATAACAATCATCCATGGTTTATTGGTGTTCAGTATCATCCAGAATTGAAGTCACGTCCATTTGATCCGCATCCGCTTTTTTCTTCTTTCATTGCAGCTACAGTGGAACAAAGTAGGTTGTTTTAGTGTATAAATTTATTATCTTAGTTTTTGAGGAATAAAATGTCTCAACCAAATGTCTCTGTTAAGGTTGGAAATGTTGTTTTTTCTAATAAAGCACCTCTATCTTTAATTGTGGGACCTTGTCAGATAGAAAGTCGGGATCATGCTTTTGAAATGGCAGGTCGAATTAAAGCCATCGCTGATCAAGCAGGTATCGGTTTCGTTTATAAATCCAGTTACGATAAAGCTAATAGAACATCTCTAAGTGCAGCACGTGGTATTGGCCTTGAAAAAGCAATAGCTATTTTTGCTGATCTTAAGAAGGAATTTGGATTTCCAATATTGACTGATGTACATACTGAAGAACAATGCAGAGCCGTTTCTTCAGTTGTGGATGTATTACAAATACCAGCTTTTTTATGCCGTCAAACAGATCTTCTCGTAGCAGCAGCTAAAACGGGGTGTGTTATCAATATTAAAAAAGGCCAATTTTTAGCTCCTTGGGATATGGAGAATGTCTTAAAAAAAGTAACACAAAGCGGTAACCCTGATGTTATGCTTTGTGAGCGTGGCACTTCATTTGGCTATAATCGTCTTGTTTCTGATATGCGTTCATTACCAATTATGAGCTCGTTTGGTGCACCTGTTATTTTTGATGCAACACATTCTGTTCAGGAGCCAGGTGGTAAAGGG
This sequence comes from Bartonella bacilliformis KC583, assembly GCF_000015445.1. Lineage (NCBI taxonomy): Bacteria > Pseudomonadati > Pseudomonadota > Alphaproteobacteria > Hyphomicrobiales > Bartonellaceae > Bartonella > Bartonella bacilliformis. Next base: position 540,692 of record NC_008783.1, read on the forward strand.
GACTCATCTGGTGGGCAACGTCAGTTTGTTGAAATATTAGCACGTGCAGCTGTTGCTGTTGGTGTTGCAGGTATTTTTCTTGAAACACATCAAGATCCTGATAATGCACCGTCTGATGGTGCTAATATGATCGAGATTGATAATTTACAGAGATTGATTGAGATTTTGATGAATTTTGATCGTTTGACGAAAAATGAATTAAATATACATGCATAGGAGGTGTCCTATGTTATGGTGTTTTAAGATTAATCAAGACCTCTGCTAGATGACGGGGCTTACATGATTAACAAAGTTAATGGGATTTGCATGACGAGAATTGTGGATATAGTTGGGCGTGAAGTACTTGATAGCCGTGGCAATCCAACTGTAGAGGTTGATGTTTATCTAGAAAACGGGGTTTTTGGTCGTTCTGCTGTTCCTTCAGGAGCATCAACAGGTGCGCATGAAGCTGTAGAACTTCGCGATGGTGGTAAGCGCTATCAAGGCAAAGGCGTTGAGAAAGCGGTTGCTGCAATTAATGGTGAAATTTTTAAAGAACTTGGTGGAAGAGATGCAAGGAATCAATTAGCTATTGATCAAGCGATGATTGCTTTGGATGGAACGTCTAACAAAGAACGCCTTGGTGCCAATGCTATTTTGGGTGTTTCATTGTCTGTTGCAAAGGCAGCAGCAAAATCATTTGGTCTGCCTTTGTATCGTTATATTGGTGGTACACAAGCGCATCTTCTTCCGACACCTATGATGAACATTATTAATGGTGGTGCTCACGCTGATAACCCAATCGATTTTCAAGAATTTATGATTATTCCAGTGGGAGCACCTACTTTTAAAGAGGCAGTTCGCTACGGTGCTGAAATTTTTCATACACTAAAAAGATATTTGCAGGATGCAGGTTACAATACCAATGTTGGTGATGAAGGTGGATTTGCACCTAATCTTAAAAGTGCTGAGCAAGCAATTAATTTGATTATGGAATCAATAACTTCATGTGGATATAAACCAGGTGAACAAATTGCTATTGGCTTGGATTGTGCGTCAACAGAATTTTATAAAAATAGTTTATATGCTTATGAAGGTGAAGGCAAATGTCGTGATGTAAAAGAACAAGTAGAATATTTAGCTCATCTTGTTGATTCTTATCCTATTATTACAATTGAAGATGGAATGGCTGAGGATGATTGGGCAGGTTGGAAGCAGCTTACTCAGGCGATCGGCAACAAATGTCAACTTGTTGGTGATGATTTATTTGTAACAAATTCAGCCCGTTTACGTGATGGTATCAAAATGGGTGCTGCTAATTCTATTCTTATTAAAGTCAATCAGATTGGCACGTTAAGTGAAACGCTTGATGCTATAGAAACAGCTCATAAGGCGGGTTATCGCGCCATTATATCTCATCGTTCAGGCGAAACAGAAGATTCTTTTATTGCAGATCTTACTGTTGCGACGAATTGTGGGCAAATTAAGACTGGTTCACTTGCACGTTCAGATAGATTAGCAAAATATAATCAGCTTATTCGTATTGAGGAAATGCTAGGGACACAGGCTCGTTATGAAGGTAATTGGCATCGTCGATAGCGGTTAGAAAAAATATTATATTTTGCAATTACTTTGCTAGATTTTCAAACTTTTTTTCTTTATCAATGACTTAATCAATAAGTTTTTAGAAATCTTTTTATAGCAAGTAAAAATGAAAAAAGTGATACAAATCAGTTAAGAATTATTGACTATTTCAATTTTTACATAAAAATGGAATTTTCAATTCTTTGTTCTGTTTTTGTAGGTGAAGCTTAAACTGTAAAAAAAAGACTAATTACCGATCACGTTTGGTTATTATTTTGGTAATGAGGTATTAATCAAAGTGATATATAGTTAGATGTAAAATATTTTACAAAATCGGCTATCAATATGTGGACGAAGCAAAAACGTAGATCAATCAAAACGCACTTTATATTGCCCGTTATGACGGTTTGGGTTGTAAGCTATTTCAGCTATCATATTTATCATGGTGAATATGGATTGCGCGCACGCGGTGAAATTAATCAACATATTTTCGAATTGAAAGAGGAACTTCATCAAATAGAAGTTGAGCGAACGTCTATCGAAAATCGTATTTCTCTTTTGCGTGAGGGGCATATTGAAAAGGATATGCTTGATGAATATGTGCGAGAAAATTTAAATTTTTCTAGACCGAATGAATTAACAATTTTAGTTTCTCCTAAGGAGAGTAAAAATTAATTAGAAATCGATTAAACTAAAAAAATATTTTATAATAAGTCTCCTGATAGTATCGTTTGAGCTGATTTATAATGCTTGTAACTTTTGTTCGTAGGGGTTATTTACGGGTCGTCATCGAAGGGAGTTGAATATGGCAGAACGGATCAAAAAAAATTCTGCATCGGTTGAGAATGCTGCATTATTAAATACTGCTAAGACGGTATGTAGGACAGCGCAAATAGCCCATTTTACGAAAGAAGAGGAAATCAATGCTTATCGTGAAATGCTTTTGATTCGCCGTTTCGAGGAAAAAGCAGGCCAATTGTATGGTATGGGCCTTATTGGTGGGTTTTGCCATCTTTATATTGGACAGGAAGCTGTTGTTACAGGCACATTAAAGGCAGCAAAAGAAGGTGATCAGATCATTACATCTTATCGTGACCATGGCCATATGTTAGCGGCTGGTATGAGTCCGCGTGGTGTTATGGCAGAGTTAACAGGGCGTCGAGGCGGTTTTTCCAAAGGGAAAGGGGGATCGATGCATATGTTTTCTAAAGAAAAAGATTTTTACGGCGGGCATGGTATCGTTGGTGCACAGGTTTCACTTGGCACAGGTCTAGCCTTTTCGAATCAATATCTTAAAAAAGACAATGTGGCATTAGTTTATTTTGGTGATGGTGCTGCAAATCAAGGGCAGGTCTATGAAAGTTTTAACATGGCCTCACTTTGGAAGCTTCCTGTCGTCTATGTTATTGAGAATAATCAGTATGCTATGGGGACTTCTGTTGTGCGTTCAGCAGCAGGAGCAGATTTTTCTCGTCGTGGCCTTTCTTTTGAAATTCCAGGTATTGCTGTTGATGGTATGGATGTTTGTGCGGTAAAAGGAGCCGCTGATGAAGCAATCAGTTGGGCTCGTTCAGGTAAAGGGCCGATTATTCTTGACATACAGACTTACCGTTATCGTGGTCACTCCATGTCTGATCCAGCAAAATATCGGTCTAAGGATGAAGTAGAAAAAGTCAAAACAGAGCATGATCCAATTGAGCAAGTAAAAAATCGAATTATTAAACAAGGTTGGGCAAGTGAAGACGATTTGAAATCTATTGATAAAGAGGTGCGTGCAGTTGTTGCTGATGCAGCAGATTTTGCGCAAAATGATCAAGAGCCAGATGCTTTTGAGCTCTATACTGACATTCTTGTTTAAAACGAGGGGATAAGGTATGTCCATTGATATTTTAATGCCAGCACTTTCACCAACGATGGAAGAAGGTAAATTGTCTAAATGGCTTAAGAAAGAGGGTGATCAAGTCAACTCCGGTGATGCAATTGCTGAAATTGAAACCGATAAAGCAATAATGGAAGTGGAAGCTGTTGATGAAGGTGTTCTTGGCAAAATTTTGATTTCTGAGGGAACTGAAGGAGTGAAAGTTAACACTCCCATTGCAGTTTTATTAGAAGAAGGAGAAACTGCTGAAAATATTTCGCAAGTGGTGACGTCTTTTAAAAAGCCACAGAAGGATTTTTCTTCTCTTTCTTCATTGGTTCCTGCGTCTCCTGTTTTGGATATAGCTAATGACCCCGATATTCCTGTGGGTACTGAAATGGTTATGATGACAGTGCGTGAAGCACTTAATCAGGCTATGGCTGAAGAAATGCGGCGGGATGACTTGGTTTTCTTAATGGGGGAAGAAGTTGCAGAATATCAAGGCGCTTATAAAGTAAGCCAAGGTTTATTGGAAGAATTTGGTGGGCGCCGAGTTATTGATACACCAATAACAGAGCATGGTTTTGCAGGATTGGGTGTCGGTGCTGCATTTGCTGGTTTGCGTCCCATTATTGAGTTTATGACGTTCAATTTTGCTATGCAGGCAATAGACCAAATTATTAATTCAGCAGCAAAAACGCGTTATATGTCTGGTGGACAGATGTCTGTCCCTATTGTTTTCCGTGGTCCTAATGGTGCTGCTGCGCGTGTTGGCGCTCAGCATTCACAGTGTTATGCTGCATGGTATAGTCATGTACCAGGTCTTAAGGTGGTTATGCCTTACAGTGCTGCAGATGCAAAAGGTTTGTTGAAGGCTGCTATCCGTGATGATAATCCTGTTATTTTTCTTGAAAACGAGATTATCTACGGCCATCAGTTTGAAGTTCCCAAGATAGACGACTTTGTTTTGCCTATTGGTAAAGCACGTATTCACAAATCTGGTAAAGATGTAACAATTGTGGCTTGTGGAATTGGGATGCATTATGCAATTCAGGCGCTACCAGAGATTGAAAAACTTGGTATTGACGTTGAATTGATAGATTTGCGTACTGTTCGTCCAATGGATCTGCCAACAATTCTTACATCAGTTAAAAAAACTGGCCGGTTGGTAACGATTGAAGAGGGGTATCCTCAGTCGTCTGTTGGTACTGAAATAGCAACGCGTGTTATGCAACAGGCTTTTGATTATCTTGATGCACCAGTTGCTACAATTGCTGGAAAAGATGTTCCAATGCCTTATGCAGCAAATCTTGAAAAATTAGCTTTGCCAAATATTGCTGAAATTGTTGAAGCCGTTAAAGCTGTAACTTATAAAACATAACGGAGGAAGACACTATGCCCATTAAGATCACAATGCCTGCGCTTTCTCCTACAATGGAAGAAGGAAATTTATCAAAATGGAATATCAAAGAGGGTGATAAAGTTTCTTCTGGTGATGTTATCGCTGAGATTGAAACAGATAAAGCGACAATGGAAGTAGAAGCCATTGATGAAGGAACAGTCGCTAAAATCGTTGTTCCTGCTGGAACACAAGGGGTTAAAGTCAATGCTTTGATTGTTATATTAGCAGAGGAAGGTGAAGATTTAGCTGAGGCAGTAAAGGCTGCAGAAGAAGATGTCGCTCTTTCAGGGAAAAAATCAAAAGTTACAAAACAGGTAGAAGCAAAAGAAGAATTGGTTGCTGATGCATCACTAGCTCAGCAATTTATACAAAGAGATGGAGACAATACACGTCTTTTTGCCTCTCCCTTGGCGCGGCGATTAGCAGCTGAATCAGGTTTTGATTTATCGGTTATTTCTGGAACTGGTCCTCATGGGCGGATTATAAAGCGTGATGTAGAGAAAGCTCTGAGTGGTGGTGCTTTAAGAGATTCTCGTTCATCATCGGTCAATCGGCCAATAGTTACAGGTGCTTCTGATGAACAAGTAATGAAGTTATTTAAAGAGAGTGAATATACATTTGCATCTCATAACAGTATGCGCAAAACAATCGCTAAACGTTTAGTTGAATCAAAAAGTACGATACCGCATTTTTACGTAACTGTAGACTGTGAACTTGATGCGTTATTAAAACTGCGTGCAGAGCTTAATGCCATTGCTCCAATGGTTACAACGCAAGAAAATATGAATCCTGCTTATAAGCTGTCAGTCAATGATATGGTTATTAAAGCTGTTGCTCTTTCTTTAAGGGCGTTACCTGATGCTAATGTATCATGGCTTGAAGGTGGGATGCTTTATCATAAACACTGTGATGTTGGTGTTGCTGTTTCTATTCCCAATGGGTTAATTACACCAATTATTCGCCATGCAGAAGAAAAGTCGTTGCCAGTTATTTCTAATGAGATGAAAGATTTTGCAACGCGTGCACGTGCAAATAAGTTAAAACCAGAGGAATATCAAGGGGGAACAACAGCCATATCAAATATGGGGATGTATGGCGTAAAAGATTTTTCTGCTATTATTAATCCTCCGCATGCAACGATTTTCGCGATTGGTGCAGGTGAGCAACGTGCAGTTGTTAAGAATGGTGCATTAGCGATAGCAACAGTGATGTCGGTCACACTTTCAGTTGATCATCGTGCTGTTGATGGTGCATTAGCAGCAGAGCTTGTTCAGACTTTTAAGAAGCTGATTGAAAATCCTCTATCAATATTAGTTTAGATTTTGTTGGTGTGCTTTACATCACTGTATGTGATGGCAAGGCAGTAGTTATGATGCAGGGGAAGTATAGATTTTAATTTTAGTGGTGGCTTTGCGACTTTTTTTGATTTAACCAGATTGTTTAGAACTGAATACATGAGAAAATTCATCATGTTCATTTTGGTCTTAGGCTTGGGTAGCTAGCATTCGTTTTATATATTCACGGAGGGATTATTGTGGCAAATCTTTACGATGTAATTGTAGTTGGTTCAGGGCCAGGTGGTTACGTGACAGCAATTCGTGCAGCACAATGTGGTTTTAAGACTGCGATCGTTGAGCGTGAACATTTGGGCGGAATTTGCTTAAATTGGGGTTGTATTCCAGCAAAAGCGCTTTTGCGGTCAGCAGAAATTAAGCATTTTGCTGAACATGCCAAAGATTATGGGCTCAAGCTTAATGGTTCAATTGAAGCAAATGTTAAAGATGTTGTCACACGTTCACGTAGAGTTTCTGCTCGTTTAAATGCTGGTGTCGGCTTTTTAATGAAAAAAAATAAAGTCGATATTATTTGGGGTGAAGCAAAGTTAACTAAGGGAGTCAAGGGTAACCAGCTTGCAGAGATTTTGGTTTCTCCATTATCCAAAAAAATTATGCAACCGCAAAATCCAGTACCTAAAGGGACATTAGGTGAAGGTGTATATCAAGCAAAGCATGTGATTATTGCAACGGGTGCGCGTCCACGTGCTATTCCTGGTATTGAACCAGATGGAAAGCTGATTTGGACTTATTTTGAGGCTATGATACCACAAGCGATACCGAAGAAACTTTTGGTTATGGGATCTGGAGCGATCGGCATTGAATTTGCTTCCTTTTATCACGATATGGGAGCTGAAGTGACTGTTGTTGAAATGATGCCTAATATTATGCCTGTTGAGGATATTGAAATTTCGATATTTGCGCGTAAACAGTTAGAAAAAAGAGGCATCCGCATTATAACTGAAGCAAAAGTAACGAAAGTTGAAAAAGCCTCTGATTCTGTTACAGCGCATATTGATGTTAAGGGTAAGACACAAACAATGATTGTTGATCGCTTAATTTCAGCTGTTGGAGTGCAAGGGAATATTGAAAATCTTGGTTTAGAAGCTTTGGGTGTTAAAACTGATCGTGGGAGCATCATAACGAATGAGTGGAGCTGGACAGGCGTGGAGGGTATTTATGCGATTGGGGATGTTGCTGGTCCTCCTATGTTGGCCCATAAGGCAGAAGAAGAAGGTGTAACATGTATTGAACATATTGCAGGTTTGAAAAGTGCTCATCCACTTGATAAAAGGAAAATTCCAGGATGTACATATTGCACGCCGCAAGTTGCTTCTGTAGGCCTTTCAGAGGCGAAGGCAAAAGAGGCAGGCTATGATATACGCGTTGGTCGTTATTCTTTCTCTGCTAATGGTAAGGCGATTGCTTTGGGTGAAGATCAGGGATTAGTTAAAACCATTTTTGATAAAAAAACGGGACAGCTTCTAGGTGCACATATGGTAGGAGCAGAGGTAACAGAGCTCATTCAAGGTTTTGTTATTGCTATGAACCTTGAAACAACCGAAGAGGAATTGATGCATACTGTTTTTCCGCATCCGACGTTATCAGAAATGATGAAAGAAAGTGTATTGGATGCTTATGGTCAGGTTTTAAATGCTTGATATCTGGATTGTATGAAAAATCTTTCTCTTTATGATTTTTCATTAACCTTCCATATTTAAAAGGCAGAGGTCCTAAATGGTTACGGTGGTTGATAAAGTTACGAGTATGCGTGTACGTCATCCTGAAAAGGCACATCGTCCAGATACAAGTATTCAGAAAAAACCAGATTGGATTCGTGTAAAGGCACCAACGTCACAGGTATATAAAGAAACGCATGGTATTGTTCGTGCCAATAAATTGGTTACTGTTTGTGAAGAAGCAGGGTGCCCGAATGTTGGCGAATGTTGGAGTCAGCGGCATGCTAGTTTCATGATTTTAGGTGAAATTTGTACGCGAGCTTGCGCTTTTTGCAATGTTGCAACAGGTATTCCGCTTGCTGTTGATGACGATGAACCAGAGCGTGTAGCAGATGCCGTTGCTCAGATGGGATTAAAACATGTTGTGATTACTTCTGTTGATCGTGATGATCTTGCTGATGGTGGTGCGCAGCATTTTGCAAAAGTTATTTATGCTATTCGTCGAAAATCTCTTGGGACAACGATTGAAGTTCTTACCCCTGATTTTCGTCATAAGGATCACGCTTTAGAAATTGTAGTTGCTGCTAAGCCTGATGTTTTTAATCATAATTTAGAAACGGTTCCATCAAAATATTTAAAAGTTCGACCTGGAGCACGCTATTTTCATTCAATTCGGTTATTGCAACGTGTTAAAGAAATTGATCCAATGATCTTCACAAAATCAGGAATCATGGTTGGTTTTGGGGAAGAACGGAATGAAATTCTTCAATTGATGGATGATTTGCGCTCTGCTGATGTAGATTTTATGACAATAGGGCAATATTTACAGCCCACGCGCAAACATCACCCTGTTATCCGTTTTCTCCCTCCTGATGAATTTGAATCTTTTGCCAAAATTGGTAAAGCAAAGGGCTTTTTGCATATGGCTTCTAGTCCTCTTACACGTTCTTCTCATCATGCAGGAGATGATTTCGAAATTTTGAAAAAAGCACGTGCTCAAAAATTTTCTTGATAAGGATAGTTATGTCGACTTTTACAACACATCGGCAAGTTGCTCATACTGCTCATGAAATGTTTGACTTGGTCGCGGATATTGAATGTTATCCTGAATTTTTACCAATGTGTGAGGCTTTAATTGTACGCTCTCGAGAAGAGTACGGAGACAAAACATTACTTCTTGCTGATATGACAGTTGGCTATAAAATGATTCAGGAAACTTTTACGACTCAAGTTCTTCTTAAACCAAAAGAAAATCTCATTGAGGTTAAATATATTGATGGTCCATTTAAATATCTTGAGAATCGTTGGGCATTTCACCAAATTCAGGATATGAATGCATGTAACATAGAGTTTTTTATTGATTATGAGTTTAAAAGCAAAGTACTTGGAATGTTGATGGGATCAATGTTTGATATTGCTTTTAATAAATTTACTGATGCTTTTGAAAAACGTTCGCATCAGATTTATGGTTTTCCAGGGAAATAAATAATTTACTTAACTCACTTTGTTACATGATAGATGATATGAAGGATTTGTGCTTGAGATAAGTTTAAAGCCTGCCCATAGTAAAATATATTATTTTGGAATTTCTCCTGGATAAATAACAGTAGCAGTTGCAAGAGCAGCAATACCTTCCTCACGACCAATAAATCCCAATTTTTCGTTGGTTGTTGCTTTAATGGAAATACGATCAGTTGAAATTTTAAGTATCTTCATAAGATTTTCTGTCATTATGTGACGATAGGGACCAATTTTGGGTTTTTCAGCAATGAGTGTGATATCTACATTGGCAATACGACCTTCTGCTTTTTTAATAATTTCAATAGCGTGGTGCAGGAAAATTTCTGATGATGCATTTTTCCATTGCGGATCAGAAGGAGGAAAATGAGTGCCGATATCTCCTGCACCTTGGGTAGCGAGAAGAGCGTCCGTTAGGGCATGAAGCGCAACATCAGCATCTGAATGTCCGTTTAATTTCTTTTCAAAAGGGATTTTGATACCACATAATGTGATATAATGGCCGTCTTCAAAAGAATGAACATCATAACCATTTCCAGTACGAATATCAGGAAATATTTGCATGCCTTTGAGGAGGTATGAGCGTGCGGTCTCAAGATCTGCTGGCCATGTAATTTTTATATTGTTTGGATCTCCAGGGATGGTGCGTATAGGGATACCAAACCATTCAGCGATTGCTGAATCATCAGTAAAGTCTTGTTTATGAGATTGCATCGCTTTTTCATGGGCAGCTAAGATAAGTTCAAATGGAAAGCACTGAGGGGTCTGTGCTCTATAGAGATTAGTGCGTGGGATTGTTTCTAAAACGTGATGTGTGTTGCTGACATATTTAAGGGTATCAGAAACAGAGAGAACTGGGAGAATACCTTCTTTGTGGTTGATGGAGGTATGGATTTGTTCAAGAAGTTCATTTCCGATAAAGGGGCGTGCACCATCATGAATATGGACATAGTTTGGCTTAACATTTTTGAGTGCACGAAGTCCTTGTAAAGTAGATATTTGGCGTGTCTCACCTCCTTCAATAATTGTGAGGTGATCTTTAAGATCGGCTATAGCATTTGCACATATTTGGTAGTCATCTGGGTGGATGACTAAAATGATATTTGTGATAGCTGGATGTTGCAAAAAACAACGTATAGTATGACAAATAACCGGCTCTCGTCCTAAAAATCGGTATTGTTTTGGACCATTTTGGAGAGATCCTGCTCTGCTTCCGCGTCCGGCGGCTAATATGATCGCTGCAATAGAAATATTTAATCTCCTTTTGAAATTTCATTTTTTATTTCATTATTTTTTGCTCTTATCAATTTTTAACTGACGTTGAAATGGTCATTGCAAATTAGAAACATACATTGTGAAAGAATAATGCGCTAAACAAGATGTAGCCAATTCATCTTTGCGTTAGATAGTTAATGTATTTAATAATGTAATAATAGTATTTAAGTTACAGAAATTTATCAAAGAATAATTTAATGACCATGTTGTCAAAACATTCTGTTCTGGAGAGATTATCTTTTGTTATTTTCACAACATTAATTACTGAAAATCTCTACAATGGTTGAAAGAATTTTATATCATCAATACGTCTTTGTGTTATCTGCAAAAAATATGTTTCTACAATTGGTTCAAGGATTTTAAATAGAGCAAATTCTCAGAGTAGCATGTTTTTAACAATATTGAAAATATAACTTAGAGCACTCTAACTAAATGCTGATTATATAAATTAAGTATTTAAAAGGGATAATTGGAGAAATAATCGCATTTTGCTTGCTTTGAAGCATTTTCGTATGCATTTTTTTTCAAAAAATATAGCTCTTTTTTTATTTTCTAATCAATTAGATATTCTCAATATCGTTTGTCAATTTTTACCACAAGGGGTTGTGCAAGGGGAGTGAGATAGGTAACGTAAGATAATTATGAGCACAACATCTGAAGTACATCTCCAAGGTATAAATCAAGATACTTATAATGATAGGTCACATCATTTGAGTAAGGTATATACATTTTTAGGTATCACAATTATCGTATTGGCTTTACTGACGGCTTCTATTTCATTTATTATTCTTATTGGGTTTACCCCTGTTGTTCCTAGTAGAGTTGTGACATTGATCCTCATAGGAGTTAACAGTGTTTGGATTTTTGGATTAGTCGTCATCGTTTTTTACGAGATGATTCCCATTATGCATGCATGGCGTTCGAGGCGTGCTGCTTCGCGTCTTCATGTGCGTCTTATTTCCTTATTTGCGCTTGTTGCGACATTACCTGCTGTTGCTGTAGCTCTTGTATCAGGGCCTGCTCTTAATTTAGGGCTTGATCGATGGTTTGATACGACAACTCGGCAAATTGTAGGATCTTCTATCGATTTGGCGAATGCTTATGCAGATGAAATGCTGCAAAATTTGAAAAATTTATCCTACGCTATGGCATTTGCACTAGATAACAAATCGCTCCTTCTGCACAATTTAGCTGAGTATCGGTTGCAGTTAACACGTCATGCTGCAGGTCGCAATATCCGTGGTGCATTTTTATTGAGCGCTGGAGGAACCATTTTTGCATCAAGTGATCTTGGTGATGAGGATAAATTGCCTATTCCACCGTCTAATCTTATCATACGAGCGACAAATACGAGGCCTTTTTCTTTTCAGCCAGGAATTCACGATTATTTTGGCATTATTTTGAAGTTTACCAATATCCCAAATACATTTTTGTATTTAGTGCGTGATGTTGATAAAACTGTTTTATCTGCTTTGCGTTTGACTGAAGTAAATACAGAGCGTTATCGTGATTTAAACGAAAATCGTCTTCCAACGCAAATTGCATTTGGTATACTTTATTTATGCCTTTTTTTAAGTTTGCTTTTATCAGCTATCTGGGCAGGTATTGCTGTTGCTGATCGTTTAGTGCGTCCTATTCGGCTTCTTATTGGTGCAGCTGATGATGTAGCTTCTGGGAATATGGAAGTCTTTGTACCAGTGCGTGCAAAGGATGGTGATATTGGGCAATTATCAAAAACTTTCAATTACATGGTCAGTGAGCTTAAAAGCCGACGTAATGAGCTCATTGCAGTTCGTGATCAAATTGATGAGCGACGGCGTTTTTCTGAAGCTGTTTTATCTGGTGTAACAGCAGGTGTCGCTGGAATCGATGATAACGGTGATATTACAATTATTAATCGATCTATTGAAACAATGTTTTCTATTGATTCTCAACAAGTTATCGGACATAGTCTTTTATCGCTGAGCGCTGAAATTTGGCAGGTCTTTGAACTTGTTCGTGCATCAAGTCGTAAAAATCATCGTGAGCAAGTAACTTTAAGCGTCGCAGGACAAGAGCGCGTTTGTAACGTGCAAATTACAATGGAAGAAGAGGATGGGCAGGGGAAATCTTGGGTCTTGACGATTGATGATATTACGGATCTCGTAGAAGCACAACGTTCGTCAGCATGGGCAGATGTTGCACGTCGTATTGCACACGAGATGAAAAATCCACTAACACCTATTCAATTATCAGCTGAACGTATTCGTAGACGCTACGATAAAATGGTTGCACAGGATCGAGAAGTTTTTGATCGGTGTATAGATACGATTGTTCGACAAGTTGGGGATATTGGGCGTATGGTTGATGAATTTTCTTCTTTCGCACGTATGCCTGAACCACAAATGCATACTTCAGATATACGTGGGTTATTGCGTGAGGCATGTTTTTTGATAGAAGTTGTTCGATATGATATCCATTTTGAGAAAGATTTAGGAAGTATACCGCTTATAGGTGAATTTGATAATCGTCTTATTGTTCAGGCTTTCAGTAATGTTATAAAAAATGCAAGTGAAGCCATTGATTCAGTAATACGAGCAGAGGGTGTTTGTGGTCATATTTTAGTACGTTCTTATCGCCAAGAGGAGAATTTGGTTGTAGATATTATTGATAACGGTAAGGGGCTTCCAAAAGAGCAAAGACAAAAATTATTAGAGCCATATATAACAACGCGGAAAAAAGGCACAGGGCTTGGGTTAGCTATTGTGCGCAAAATTATTGAAGATCATGGTGGTTACATGGAATTATATGATGCACCGAGCAGTTTTTATGGAGGTTGTGGTGCGATGATTCGTATGGTGTTTCCAGCAGACAAAGTAGACTTATGTTAACCATAAATCGTATGATAAGGGACTGAAATGGTATCAGATATCTTAATTGTTGATGATGAAGTAGATATTCGTGAACTTGTTGCTGGTATTTTGAATGATGAAGGTTATGAAACACGTGTTGCATGTAATTCTGATGAAGCATTAGCAGAAATTAATGGGCGTATTCCAAAGTTAATTTTTTTGGATATTTGGTTACAAGGGAGCCGTGTTGATGGTTTAGCGCTACTTGATAAAATAAAAATTCGATATCCAGCTCTTCCAGTGGTTATGATTTCTGGTCATGGTAATATTGAAATGGCTGTCTCTGCTATAAAACGAGGTGCGTATGATTTCATTGAAAAACCTTTTAAAGCTGATCGATTAGTATTGGTTGCCGAACGAGCTCTTGAGAATTCAAAATTAAAACGTGAGCTTTTTGAATTACGAAAGCGATCAAATGAAGCACCAGCATTTCTTGGAACATCAACAGCTATGAAACATTTGCGCCAGGTTATAGAAAAGGTGGCGCCGACTAATAGTCGTGTTATGATTACTGGTCCTTCAGGTGCAGGAAAAGAAATGGCAGCACGCGCTATTCATGCACTTTCAACGCGTTACAATGGGCCATTCGTTACAATAAATGCTGCGATGATTACTCCAGAAAGAATGGAAATAGAATTATTTGGCAATGAAATGGAGAGTGGGGAACGTAAAGTTGGTGCGTTAGAGGAAGCTCATGGTGGAACATTATATCTTGACGAAATTGCCGATATGCCACGTGGAACTCAAAGTAAGATTCTTCAAGTTTTAACGAGTCAGACGTTCGAGAGG